>DASQLB010000208.1:0-5778 GCA_035630235.1 Nitrososphaeraceae archaeon
AAGGTGAAGATATAGGTCAACAAGCAGAAACCGAGACTAACCAAGCAGCTGAAGGTGAAGATATAGGTCAACAAGCACAAACCGAGACTAACCAAGCAGCTGAAGGTGAAGATATAGGTCAACAAGCACAAACCGAGACTAACCAAGCAGCGAGCGGTGCTAATGTAGACCAACAAGCACAAACCGAGACTAACCAAGCAGCTGAAGGTGAAGGTGTAGGTCAAGAAGCTCAACAACAATCAAATCAACAAGCCTTTGGAGGAGAGATCGATCAAAAAATCACTCAAACTGCAACCCAAGTTGCTAAAGCATCAGAAGATCCAGAAAGCGAAGATGCTGGGGATGTTCAACAAGTAATCAACCAAATTGCAAATCAAGCTGCATCCGGTGGTGGTAATGTCAACCAGATTGTTAATCAAATATCAACTCAAATAGCTAAAGATCCTTCAGGTGATTTGGCAAAATCTTTAGGAAATCTAGCCGGATTCTATGGATCAGGTAATAAAGACCAAGTCAATCAAGCTGTTAAACAAATAGGTACCCAAGTAGCTGTAGGTAATAATATTAATCAAGTTCTCGTCCAAGTTTCCAATCAGGTAACAAATAACTACTTTAAAAACAAAATAAAAATAGATATTGATGATGATAGAGATAATGATAATGTTAAGATAATCAAAAAGGTCTATAAACGCGATAATTCCTGTCCAACTCAATCTGATTCAATACAACTCAAAGGAAAAATATTACCAAAAGGCGTCATAGTTTTAGCTGATTTTGAGCCATGTGAATTAAAAGACGGACGGGCTACACTTAATATTCCAGACAACCCTAATCTTAAATTCGTTGTCTTATTCATAGACAAAAAAGGAAATAATCATGAAGGTGCTATAGTCACTAAACAAACAGTTCAAAGCCTTAGTAAAGATAATGGCCTTTATGTAGTCAATTTTGACAATAAAATGACAGGAATCGATCCAGTAACAGGAAAGAAAATAACATTGGATAAAATCAATGGTTTAGCATTATATAACGTTGCTAAAAAGTCTCTCGACTTTAAATCAGGAAATAGTTTAGCTCTCACAGCTGTGCTCAAAAAATAATTTTTTTTTAAATTTTTATTTGTTAATAATTATCATCAATTTTTTTATTATTGTGAAATATTTAAAAAATGGCTAAAAGCTATTCATCCAACCGTCTGACTATCGTTGAACTTTCAAAGGAAATCAAAGACGGGAATATAAAGCCGACCGAATTAGTTGAATATTGTCTAAAAGCTATCAAAAAATTAAACCCAACATTAAATTCGTTTATAACTGTTTTAAATGAACGATCAATGCAAGAAGCAGAAAGACTTGAAAATGAGTTAACAAGAGGAATTTATAGAGGAACACTTCATGGTATGCCATTCTCTGTAAAAGACATTATAGCGGTTAGCAATGTACCATTAACTGCAGGATCAAAAATATTTTTAGATAATAAATCTAAAGCTGATTCCACAATAATAAAACATATGAAAAAAGCAGGTTCTATTTTAATAGGAACAAATAATTTAAATGAATTTGCAGCAGGTATTACTGGTAAAAATATTATATTTGGAAACTCAAAGAATCCATATTCCTTGGATAGAATCTCAGGAGGTTCCAGTGGAGGGTCGGCAGTAGCCGTTGCAGCAGGGTTAGTGCCATTTGCATTGGGAACAGACACAGGAGGGTCAATAAGAGTTCCTTCCTCTCTTTGTGGTATTTTTGGTTTTAAGCCGACTTTTGATTCTATTAACAACAACGGAGTATACAAATTATCACCATCACTAGATCATATCGGAATAATGGGTAGGAGCTCACTCGATCTATCTATTGTATTTAGTATTATTCAAAAAAAAAGAGAAAAATTAAATGATTATATCAATGAATTTGAACGACAAAAATTATCTTTATTAAATCTAAAGAAAATATTATTAGAAAACAAAATAACTATTACTATTGGAATACCTAAGGATTATTTCTTGGAATATCTGGAAAATGGTGTAAAATATACATTTAATAATTTTATCAATTTATTAAAATCGAATAAATTTCTTTCATTTATCAATGTAGAGATTAATGCAGAGCACTTTTTTAGATCATGGTTGCTTGTTAGGCTATTTGAATCATATATTATTCATAAAAAAGAAATTAAGAACAAATTCCGTTCTTATGGGCCTGAACTTAGGGATCAATTGTTAGAAGGAGCAAAAATCAAATATAAAGACTACAGTGAAGCACTAACCACAATAAAAAAGATAAAAAAACAGTTTTTGTACTTGTATTCTAAATTTGATTTTATGGTTTTACCAACAACTATTATATCCGCTCCTTTACTTTCTGAATGCACTGTTCATATAAAAGATAAATTTTTTTCTGTCCGAGAATCATTATTGAGAAATACATATGTATTCAATAGCATTGGCTTTCCAGCACTTACAATTCCTTTTGGTTACTCATTTCATTCTAACATGCCAATAGGAATTCAAATAATAGCAAAACCCCACAATGATTATAAGTTGTTAATGTTTGGTAATTATCTTGAGAAGCTGTATATGAATAGATAAGGTTATAAAGATTGATATTTAAATATTTAATTTAAAAATAATTATTTCATAACTCAAATTATATATGAATAAATGTAAACGTTGCTATTGGTAAAGACTAGACAAATTTTAGGGATTGTAGGTATAGTGATGGCAGTGCTCGGTGGGGTAGCGTGGTTTTTTCAACAAAAAATGCCCGCCATAATGCTATGGGGGGGAGCTGCATTGATTATGTTTAAATTAAATAAGCGAACAAAGAAAAAATAAAGAAATTATAAAATTTTATAATTAAACATTTAGAAGATGAACTTGACAATAGCATCGATAAATTAAATTTCTTTGTTAAACTCCATTGGAAGTACTGCATGTATAGATGAAAATACTACATTACAACTATGGCAATAAAGTTCATACTTGTGGTATGCAGGATCTTGAATATCTTCTGATAAAATGACATAACGTGATAAGTGACAACAAGGACACCCATACAAATATTTGTCAAATATTTTTCTTCTATCTTTGTTAAAACCAATCCTCATTTCAATAAATCTTATTAATTTAAAACTTAAACTATTTGATTAAATTCAGAATTGATTTTTTATATAATAATAATTCTTCTATAGACTAGCGAATGTTTTATAGAAAAGTTTTCTATAAAAATTCCGAAATTTAGATTAATTATAGGCTATGTTGATATGTTACTAATTGAGAGGGATTGGTTTGTTATACATACCGACTGAAAAAATAAAATTATAATATGTATGTAGGTTTATCAAGCAAACAAAATTCCATTATGGGAGGTAATGTAGAGTTACAAACAGGACATTTTACCGAATCTACTGCTTGGGGTAAAGTTTTACCAATTACATACTCTTTGCAAACCAAACAATATCTTATCGACCTAAAACATTGTTCCATATAATACTATTGTTAAAGTAACTATTAAATTTGTCTACTTTAATTTAAATTAATTTAATTTATTTTTTATAAAAACTTTATAGTGATAGTTAGTATAATTTTCTTTATGTATCAAGAAAAAATTCATGATGACCTTAGAAGTATCGCTAAAGGAAATGTTCTCTCTGATGAATGGAGTAGAAAAATTTATTCTGTTGATGCGAGTGAGTTTGCCATACTTCCAAGTACTATTATTGAGGTTAAGGATAAAGAAGATATTTCCAATATTTGTGAATATGCATATTCTAAAAACTTAACTCTTACTGGCCGAGGAGCTGGCACCGGTCTGTTAGGACAGTCGTTAAACACAGGTATTTCACTTGACTTTACGAAGTATATGAATAAAATAATCGAAGTTGAAAATGATCATGTCATCGTACAACCTGGAATTGTCAAGGCTGTGTTAGATAAAGAGTTAAAAAAAAAAAATAAATTCCTCCCTCCAGATCCTGCCAGCAGTAATTTCTGTACCATTGGAGGTATGATAGCAAACAATTCTAGTGGAATACACTCGTTGGGGTATGGAAATACAATAGATTTTCTAGATGGTATAGAAATTATATATTCAAATGGAATAACAGAATCCTTATTTCAAAATTCACATGATATATATAATTCTGCAAAAAGTGAAATTCAGTCTAATATGACCAGCAAGATTAATCAATTATTCAAATTATTATCTCCTGATATTTTAAACTATATTTCTTTAAAATTTCCCAAGGTAACAAAAAATTCTTGTGGTTATCGTATTGATGCTCTAATTGATACTAATAAAAGATTTTTACCTCATAAAATATTTACATCTTCAGAATGTACTTTAGGGATAACAAGTTTAGCTAAATTTCGGATTCTTGATATCCCGCTTTATAGATATGTAATGGTTATTGGATTTGAAAATATTCTAAAAGCAGTAAAGTCAGTGCCTACAATTCTAACTTTCTTTCCTTCATCTTTGGAATTACTTGATTCATCTGTCATGTATTTTAATAATAGGATTGATAATAAATCAAATTTCAAAGGTAATAACCTTAATGGAGGATCCATTCTTATTATAGAATTTGCTGGAGACATTCTTGTTAAATTAGAATTACAAATACAGTTATGTAAAGAAAAATTATCTGCTTATGGGGAGATATTAGAAGTAACATCAGATAATATTAGTACTGAACGAATTTGGTACGCAAGAAAAAGTGCTCTTAATAATGTAATGAAATTAACTGTGGGAAGCAGAAAGCCTATTAGTTTAATCGAAGATACTATAGTCGATCCTAAATATCTATATGAATACACATTATTTCTCTTAAATATATACAAAAAGTACAAATTGGATTACATATTTTATGGACATGCTGGAAATGGAAATCTTCATACCAGACCTGTAATTGATACTGCATCTAATGTATATATAGACTTGATTAGTTCTCTTGCAATGGAAGTATTTTCTAAAGTTTTCAAGTTATCTGGTAGTATCACTGCAGAACATGGAGATGGTATAAGTAGAACAAAATATATATCCAATATGTATGGTAAGACAATTTTTGAGATATTTAAAAAAATTAAATTTATTTTCGACCCTACAAATATAATGAATCCAGGAAAAAAAATTATACAATAAATTTTATATCAGACTAATATTTACGGACCAAATCAGGTTGAAATGAAAATATTAAGTATTTCATAGGATCTAATACTCAAATTATAATAATCCTTAATATCTGAAATTCTGGTTTATCATGAGTTCCTAATTATAATATTTCATTACTTTTTGATATAATTCCTTGGTTTGTTATGGTAACTGAATTATTATCTGATTTAAGTTTACTATGCATTATTCTTTTTCCATCAGGAAGCATAACATAATTTTGTGTAATTGTTAATATTACGTCGTTTACAACAAATCTTCCGCTAATAATAATTGTGTCCTTATTGAATACTCGTGATTCGATTATGATTTCACCATTTTTATCTAGAATTAAAATATGATCTCTTTTTACAATTTTTTTATCAAATTCATGGTTACATAATAATAAATTATTTTTCTTAATTTCAATAATTTTTTTGCCTCTTGTATCCAGCAAATCTGTATTTATATATGGACCGTCAATATCCTCATCAATACTAAAAATGTGAGAATCATTATAGTATATTTTTTTAGGATTGCCAAAAACAAAATTATTTCCTATTAATAGTTTATATTCCATTACATCACTATTAATTAAATAACAATTAAGTTTATCTTTACGAATAATTAACAT
>DASQLB010000209.1:0-5149 GCA_035630235.1 Nitrososphaeraceae archaeon
TTTTCATCTATATTTTCCTTCAATATATATACTGCATATTTGAATAAAAATATTTTAATACAATTTTAGACAATTATTTCGGTAAATATTTTTCTCTACCGGCAAAGAATACCGAAATTTTTCTGGATTTAATTGTTAATCTATTATTTTAGCGATATCCTATATATTAAGAATGTCCTTTTATCTTTGTTAAATAAATCTTCTTCAGCCGTTGCTTATATCTATTCATAATGTTAGTAAAACAACTACCTACTATTACTACCATCTGAACTCATGCTCATCTTTCATTACGCCTTCAAAGATATGAAGATAATTTTTAGTCATTATTTCATCTGTAAAGAGCTTTTCAACTCTATGTCTACAAGATTCTGGCGAACATTCGTAAATTTTTTCTATATATCCTTGTAACTCTCGAGGAGTTTTAGCTAGAAAACCATTAATTTGGTTTACAATTATATCATTTAGTCCTCCATTAGCTATAGCAAGTACGGGTTTACCATAGGCATTTGCTTCTACAGCATACAGACCAAATGCCTCTATCCAGGTAGGCTTAGGACATGCGATAACAGCTTTACATTTCTTGATTAATTCTGTCTTTGTTTTATTGTCTACTAGTCCAAGGTACTGTGCCAAGCCATTGGTATTTTCGCATTTCTTTCTTATCATTTGTACATATGAAAGATCCGGTACGTGTATATCATCACCAACTATTTTTATAGTGTTTTTCGTTCTCACAGCTAAATCTATTGAATCTTCAATTCCTTTTTCTCTTACTATTCTATTTATAGAGAGAAGATAATCTCCATTTATTTTATTATTTTTTGTTTCTTCTATCGGAGGTAGAGGGATTCCGTGATGAACATATTTAACTGGTATTTTAAGTATTGATGACATATATTTTGCATGAAGCCTCGATAGTCCAACGTACCTAGGAAATAGTAGTTGTTTAACAGGAACTTTTTGCCACTCTATTGTACCATGGTTGGTATGAATTATTTTCATCTTTGGAAATTTTTTTGTAGAGAGATAAGAAAAGCAATGCCATGTATTATCCCATACTATTCCATTTCCACTTCCATATTCTTTTTCCAATAGTTCCTTATACATGAGATAGTGTGCTTCTTCAGCAACCGTTCCTTTCCAAGAAGGTTCTATCGTTTCTATTATGTTTAAGTTGGATGACAGTTCTCCTTTTTCTCTTCTCTCTCCTTCATGTAGAGAAGAACCTCTAGCTGATATCAAAGTCACATTATGACCTTTACTGGCCATGTTTTTAGAAACCCACATAACGACAGCCTCCAAACCTCCATTCGATCTTCACCAACTCTAAGATGAAAATAATCGGGAGGTGGAGTAGGTAAATTAGGGCTACTTATAACCAATACTTTCGTTTACGAACACCAATAAGTATGAACATGGATGTTAATAATAATCATTCTAGGAATTACTTAATAGGTCTGAATGTTCATGACCAATCTTCTAGTCACGATTAATAAATATGAATGACTCTGACTATTTGACTATCTGATATACTCTTCTATCTTGATTAGTTTTAACGAATTAAGCAGAAGTAGGTATGTACAAGCCTGCATGTTTTCGAATTTAAATAATCTTATTAATTTTTCTGCAGAAAAACGTCATAGAAAGATCTATTCAATCTATCATAGATAGGAAATGAATGTTTTGATGATTATTTTCCATTTTCCATTCAGAAAAAAGGGAGCCATGTTATTTATTGCTCTTCTAAATACTTTGTGAACTTATGAAGAAGTAGGAAATACTAGTGAAAAATATAGCATCAGGCTTTGGCCTTAGCAGGATAGGATGCCTAATATGAAAGCAAATGTCATACACGGAGATTTTAACCCCTGTGGGGGAGCTGAAAGACTATCACTTGTAACTATGCAGGCATTATTGGAAAAGGGAATAGATTTTGACCTGACAACCTTGAAGAGTCCTGATATGTCAAAATTAGAAAATTCATATGGCAAAAATCTTGTCTCAGTTATGAAAAACATAAACAAAATTAATGTCATAAATATAATAGAAGAACTTCGACAACAAGAAGAAGAAGAACATAAAGATTATGATTATGATATTACTATAAATACGAATGGTGATGCAGCTCCGTATTATCATTCATCTTTTTCAAAGGATAATGCTATTACTTATTGCCACTTTCCTAGTACAAAATATCATATAGACTCTGAAAATATTGAATATCTAAAAACAGATCTTGGTATGACAGAAGGGTCAAATAGTTTTTTTGATAATATGGAGTATGAAGGTATCAATAATCCAAAAAATTATAAAACTAAACTTCAGTTGAGCAGGAGAAAAGAATATTTTAAAATAATAAAATACGGATATTGTAATTTGATGAGAAATTCTACAGTGATTACTAATTCTGAATTCAGTCGCAGGGCAATAGTTAATGCATTAGGATTATACAACATTTACATACTGAGCCCACCAATAGATATCGAGACTTTTCGTAATATTGCACTAATGACAAATGGCTATAATGAAACAAATGATATCATTCTTGTAGTATCCAGAATCGCTCCTCACAAGAAAATTGAAAATGCAATAAAGCTTGCGAAAATATTAAAAGATAACAATGTAGGCAAAGGAATGAAAATCGTTGGAAATCTTTACTATTATTTTTTTGATTATTATTCAGAACTTAAGCAGATGGTTCTAGATCTGGGCTTGACTGACTATATTACATTTGAAATTAATGCTAGCTTAGATAAGCTTCTTTCTATCATACGAGAATCCAGAGTATACTTTCATCCAATGGTAGGGGAGCATTTTGGGATGGCAGTATTAGAAGCTATGGCTGCTGGACTAATTCCAGTGGTTCCAAATGAAGGTGGTATTATAGAATTTGTTCCACAAAAATATCAATTTAATACAATAGAACATGCTGCTGAAATTATAATGCATGTTTTTAATCATTTGCCAAAGACAGAGCAAATTAAAATAAGCTATGATATAAATAAATTCTCAAATTATAATTATATTGAGGGATTTCAGACCATATTAAATGAATTATTATCTCGAAGAAGAAAATAATGATGTCTGCTAGTGTAAACATTACATTTTTAGACTTTTCCTACTTTATCTCTAGTAATTGCAAATCTTTTTCTTAATTCCATTCTCTGTATTAATGTTATTAAAAAATAATTGAAAAATTTCTAAAGTTGTAAATATAAACCTTATTTATTTTCATTCTTACTTTTTATCCAGTTTATTGTTGGCTGGTCCATTTATTACCTCCCCAGTAATAGCAGAAAAACGAGATCCATGACAAGGACAATCAAACGATTTTTCTGAATTGTTCCAAACTACCGTGCAACCTAAATGTGTACATACAGCAGAATAACGATGCAATTTGTTGTTAGAGTCTTTATAGGCGGCTATCTTTTCTTCTTCCTGTACTATTCCCTGTTCAATATCTAAATCTTGAAGGGATGTCTTTTTCAATTTATTATCTTTATTCTTTGATAATGATGATTCTTTTTTATTATTGTTATTATTTTTATCTTTCTTTTTATTTTCAGAGCCTTGCAATTTTTCTCTTGGAACCCTTGATGGATTATAAAGAGAAACCCATGGATTGGTTTTCCCAAGAATTAAATCTGTTAAGATGATTCCAGCAATAGTTCCATGTGTAATTCCATTTCCTGAATCTCCTGTAGCAATAAAAACATTCTTGTTCTCGTCATCGCTCGGATTGTGACCTATAAATGCAATACCATCTTTTGGTTCCAAAACTTGACCAGACCATCGAAACTCTATATCTTCTATAGGAAATCGATTTCTTGTCCAAGATTCAAGATTAGTATATCTTTGTTGTAAATCCCTGTCATCGGTTATATTCCCTGTTAAATGGTCTTCTCCTCCTACAATTAGTAAATCATAGTTTGAGTCATATTCTCCATTACGTTGGATTCTGACATAGTGATATGGTGCTACTGTATTTTCTGAATTTTGATTCCCGGTATCCCAATAAAGAGCATGGGGAACTTTGTCTTTTTTGATTCTTGCTCCAATAACATATGTTCTATAAGCTTGTTGTTTTTCATAAATTTTACTTACTTTGTCAATGATGGGTGCATTAGTAGCTATTACTATGTTTTTTGCAAAAGCTGTATATCCGTCAGAAGTTTTAATTTTATTTGGAGGTAGAATATCCTTAACATGAGTTGCAGTATATATCTTTCCTCCATAAGATAATATTGCTTCGCTAAGTCCCTTGAGATATTTTAATGGATGAAATTGAGCTTGATTCGGGAATAATATGCAAGGTCCAGTGTCAAATGATAAATTAGATACTTTTGAAATGATTTCAGTACTCTTTATACCTGCTCGATGGGTTGCTTCGAGTTCGTCATCTAATGATTCTTTCGTATCTGTTGAGTCTAGAAACAAAAATCCATCTAATTTTTCAAAATCACAATCAATTTTTTCTTCATTTACTATGGCCTCTAACATATTTATAGCAGCAGTATGACTTTCTGCTGCTATGTGTGCTCCTTCCTTTCCATGTAATTTCTCCAAATTATAGTATCTATCGTCTAAGGCGTGTGTAATATGAGCAGTAGTACGACCAGTCTCTCCACTGCCTATGTATCCATCTTCAAATAAAATCACTTTTTTTCCTGATTTTGAAAGTAGATACGCAGTTGATAAACCAGCAATTCCTCCACCTACAATGGCAACATCTAGTAGTTCAGACGAAGAAATATTTCTCTTCAATTTATCAAATTTTATAGGTTGTGGTATCTCATCATACCAAGAAGACTCTTTACTGCCTGATGTTTTTCGATCAAAGGGACTAACATTATTTTCTTTTTGCCCCTCATCATAATGATTAATAAAATCTTTATTATTTTTCATACTAGATTATGATGTCTTGCATCTAGTATTACAGTTTTAACGTTCTAATTTCTTTTTTTTGAATTAAGTTAGATCATTTACGGCTCTGTTAACTTAAGAACCGATTAGAATTACTAATATAATAGATTTGGTAATCCAATACAAATTAGTTTTAATTGGAGCAATAAATCTGACAAAATTAAATAATTTTTAACATAGATTATAATTTTTTATTTTCTAATGATAGTTTTCATCAGAATCTCAT
>DASQLB010000210.1:0-2710 GCA_035630235.1 Nitrososphaeraceae archaeon
TTTTCATAGTTTTAGAAATATTTATATTTTATCGTTTAAATTTCAATAAATACTTAAAATCTCATGTTATTACTATAATCAGATTAACTTATTACCTTCTAAAATGTAAATATATCAATGACATATATAATACTCTCTTGTCGTGAAACAGGATTAGATTGTGATTATATAATTAAAGGTGAAACAAGAGAGGAAGTTTTAATGATGGGAGCTGAACATGTAATAAATGCTCATGGTATGAAAGCTGAAGATATAGTTTTCAAAAACATACCATGTAATTTCTTATGTCATACATTAAGTAAGATAAATGAGAAACAAGTAAAAGATTTCAAAATTTAGGAATGTGTCTCTCTTATTGAGAAATAATAATTTGAAAAAAATAATATTAAGAGCTACTTTTATACAATTGAAAGAGAAAACTTAAAGTTTATTTTCCAAACGCTATTTCATAATCTAAAAATAGCGAGCTTGTTTAATTTTTTATAAATCACAAATCTTTTATGATCCCCTTTTGATAAGATTATGCTGTATGGAATTACCTTGGAATGACCCTAGAACTAACAAATTTGCAACAACAATTGGACTGATAACATCAGATGGACCATTAGGTTCAAATATCATGGCTTGTGAATGGACACATCATCTTTCTTATGACCCTGGATTAATAGCTATATCTCTAGGTTTTACAAAAGCCACGGTTGAGAATATCAGAAGTTCTAAAGAATTTGGTGTTAACTTGTGTGCTATTGATCAATCATTATTATCTAGTGTGGCTGGTGGATATAGTGGTAGTAAATATGACAAAATTAATGCCTTAAGAGAATTAGGATTTGAATTTTATGATGCTAGTAAGATAAAAGCATTAATGGTGAAAGGCGCCTCGCTTAATGTTGAATGCAAATTATTTCAAGAAATTACATGTGGAGATCATATAATGTTCATTGGTGAAGTAATGGATGCTATACATAATCCAGAAAAACAATCACTGATATATCATGATGGAAAGTATTGGTCTTTACAATCAATAGTAAAACCAAATCAAGAAGAACGTGATAGAATACGTAAGGTTTTGGAAAGCTACAAAAAATGAAAATATAGAATTTGATATTCTCTGATATTTTTCAATTTAAGCCAGGCGAACGTTATAGATTACTTTTCTAATATTACCTCGACCACAGAACAAAACTATCTACAAGATTTATGACTATGTTATTAATATTAAAGAAATGTTAACAGTATTTGATTTCTAAATTTTTCTTAGTTAGAAAGATAGGTTTTCTATAAAATGTATAATTTACAAAGTTAATAGTTTTGTACTATAACTTATGCCTTATACCCTAATAAAAGAGCCATTTCCAATAACAATCTACATCTACAAATCCTATTTCTCTAAGCCATCCTAATTGTGTTTCCATAGGCAGTAACTTATTATCCCGATCCTCTTTCTTAGGTGTATAACCTATGGCATTAAGGAAACGAATATGAAGTTCAAGTGATGGTGATGCGACATGTTCAAGGTTACAGAAGACTCCAGTTGGAGTAAGTATGTCATAAATTTCTTCATAAAGTGACTTTTTTCGTTCATGTTTTAAGTGATGGATAGCAAAGCTAGATATGACAGCATCAAAATAATCTAGATCTGACAGTGGTAAACTAAGATCATGTTCTATAACCTTAACCTTTGCATCATTAGCAAAGTGATCTCGTGCAGCTTTAAGCATAGTTGGAGATACATCTAAGGCTACTGCTTCGATATCTGGTCTATTTTTCTTTATTAATCTAATCAGCCTTCCATCTCCTGTACCTAGATCTAACATTCTGTTCGTATCTTTAGGAATATGTTCAATTAAAACTGCCTCACCTTCTGAACGGTGCGGAAGACTATCAGATACATTAAGATATGCAAGGGCATTTTGAGCATTAGACCACTCCTTTGCAGATTGACTCAATTAGAATTTCATAACATTATAAATTTTCTTATTCAAATACTTTTCTTATATACATGGAAAAATAGAAAAATTTGAAAGAAAACAAACAAGTTAAATTAATTCTCGGATTGGGACTCGTGTCCATCCCTTATATTCGTGGGTAAAATTTTTTATCTATATGTATAACATATTTATTTTTAAAGGAGAGGCTTTAGATTTCTGATCTTTCTAGATCATTATGACAAAAGCTAGTTTGGGTATTTGAAGGAGAATTCCATTTACATTTAGGCTCTGTTAAGTTAAGAAAATAGATTTAGCTGTGAATATCCCTTAGGCACAACTATCTTAACTGTCTATTGTTCTCTTTCAGCATTATATTAAATTGGATATGTTCTCATAATGTTATTTTTAGTAAATAATACTTTTCAATGCAAATAGGTTGAATACCTAATCACGATAACAGAAATTATACCATCTTTATTTAGATTATGACGATTATTCTTACATATAATTATTATTTATAGTAAAAAGTCAACATAAATTTTTATGAAAATTTTTTCCCTATATAATCTATCAAAACTGAAATTACATCAATACCCATTAATTAATCAATGTCAAATGATATTCCTAAGAAGAATTCAAAACAATTTATTTATAGTGTATGTTGGTTTGTGTTAGTCCTTCCTGTAAAGGGATTATCAAATCCTATGTGGTTATTGAATTCATCATTTTCAAACAATTTTGACAAGAATAAAGAAATAATTTCAACTGCTCTCCTTAGA
>DASQLB010000211.1:0-69854 GCA_035630235.1 Nitrososphaeraceae archaeon
GAGAGACCAAATTCGTCCCCAATTAATTGCATATCCTAATGGTTTATCTAAGGCGCCTACTAAGACGTCACTAACTTTACTTACCATCAAGTTAAGATTTGTAGGGTTAATAAGATCTTTAATCAATTAACATCGACTTCCTTTATTATTAAATATACAACAATGATAATTTAATTCTATCAAACTCCTTATTTTCATTACCATATTTTCCTACCAGAGAGATACAAGGCATAACCCATGGCTGCAAACATTATAGCAAGAAAGCCCATCATAGGTAAAGTAGCTTCTTTGGGGATAGCTAAAAGTGAAGATCCCCACGCATAAAGAAATATTGACATAACATCAAAAACAACGAACATCAATATGTAAGCATAATATTGCATCATAAAATGCGAACGTCCTTCACCAGTAGGCATTTGTCCACATTCCATTGGAAGGAATTTTACTGGATTATACCTTTTTCGAGGAGAAAGTAGTCGTGAAAGAATTAATGATGGTATTCCAGCCATAACCCCAATTCCCAAAGCATACAAAATTGGAGTAAATTGTGATGCCAATTCTCCAGCCAAATTAGTTCTGGTGCCTTGTCTAGATATAAAAGTCTTTATTTTTTTATAATAAGGTTGAAAAGTTGTCGAGCTACTAATTTGGGATGATTAATGGCTAATTTTATCATTTTCTTGGTCGAAAACTCTGAGCTAATGAAATCTATGAATTCTTCCTCAGTCATATCTGTCAATATAGAGATTTCACGGTCCCATTCATCATCAGTGAGACCAATCCATCTGGATTGCACCCTGAGCGCCGATGCAATTTTAGAACTAATTTGATTTTTCCACTGGGTTTCATATTCCATTAATGAATTTTTTGAACTGTTGCTAGCAAGAGAAGCTGATCCTACTTTGCCTGCTAGTCTTCCGAATTCAATAGCATGTCTAATCCCTTCAAGTACTAAGGGGTTTGACTGACCAGCAGAATCTCCAACTAAAATCAAACCTTCAAATACAGTAGAATCTCTAGTGCCTTGATTAGGGATATATCCATAGTGATATTCTATAGGTTGAATCTTACCCAATTCATCAAGTGGTTTTAATTTTTTTTCAATTATTTTGTTCAACAAAATGATGGGATCAATATTGGATTCTGGTTTTCCAATTCCTACTCCTATTCGAACTCGGTTTTTTGATAATGGAAAAAGCCATGCATAACCCGCTGGAGAATATTGACATCCAACCATTAAAGTCCAAGTTTCACTGTCCACCTCATCACAATAACATTCGTATTCTGCACCAACTCCATATCTTTTCCAATTAGGTACATATCCAAGTTTTCTGCCAATAAAACTGTTAAATCCACTTGCATCTATTACAAGTGTAGATCTTACATCAATCTTCCCCTTCAATGTATTGACTATTAATCCCGAAACCCTATTGTTATTTTCAGAATGCAAGACATCGATGACTTCAGATTTAATACAAATTTCAGCGCCGGCTTTGGCTGCAAGAAAAGATAAATATTGATATAATGATCTGACATCTAAAACACATGAACGGTATTTGGATCCTTTAATTATTATTTCATTATTAGGAGAAATAAACCGATAGTTCTTTATAGGATTGTATAAATTTTCAGGAATCCCTAAGTTATTCATTTCACTGATCCAAGATACTCCACTAGTTCTTACATATTGCCCAATTGACTTATCACGTTCAAAAAGAACAACTTTAGTTCCCGCTTTAGATGCAGTATAAGCTGCAGATAAACCAGCAGGTCCTCCACCAACTATGGCAATATCATAATTAAACATCGATATTACATCTATAAATCCAATTTTAATTAACTTTTTTATGTGAAATTAAAATTATGATCATAAAAAGGAAAGTATTTTACAGGAGAAAAAAGAAGTCAAAATATTGAGTCAAGGGTTTCAACTAAATGAGGGGGATTTAGCTCCCGATTTTAATTTTAAAGATTCTAATAATAAAACTATAAGATTGTCAAAATTTTTGGGGAAACGTATTGTTATTTACTTTTATCCTCGAGATTTTACTCCAGGATGTACTACTGAAGCCTCTGAATTTTCGAACCAGTTTAACAAGTATCGTGAACATGATATAATGATAATAGGCATCAGCCCAGATGATGAAAAATCTCATGAAAAGTTTCGAGATAAGATGAATATTCCTTTTTTATTGGCTTCTGATACTACTCACCAAATTTCACAAGAATATGGAGTTTATGGCCCTAAAAAATTTATGGGAAAAGAAACAATGGGTGTGAACAGAACAACATTTTTAATAGATAAGGATGGTAAAATTGAGAAAATATTTAATAAAGTAAAGCCTAATGGCCATAGCATAGAAGTTTTAAATTATATATTAAAGTCTACTTAGTAGATCCTAATTTCTCACTTCTCTTACAAATAGTAATGATTTAATTCTTCATCTATTTTTACTATATCTATATTAAAAAAATTATAGAATTCTTTATCTAATTTAAAATTATTTGAGGTCTCTGTAAATTTTATTCCCTGCCGAAAACTGTTTACAATTTCTGCTCCAAACTCCAAGACTTTCTTAGAGAAGACATTCCATTTTTTAATAGATTCGAATTCCCTAATGAGAAGTAAGTTAATAAATTTGGCAAAAGAAATTAATATTATAAATCGGATTTTTTGAAATATTTTTTTAAAAGGATTGGTATCAGCAATGTCTGGAAGAATTGTGCAAATAAGATATTGATAATAATCGAAATTCTTTAGTATACTTATAGATTCACCAATTTGTTGAGCTGACTTTTTTAACACAGTTACCTCCCATCTCGATTTAGGGAAAAAACCTGGTTGAGATTCTATCTCAAAATAAGAAGAAATAATCCCATCCTTGATCAAAAACTTTTTACAGATATGAGAAGTCTGAAGATAGTAGTTAAATTGATTTGTTGAAAAAGACAATTTCTAGATGTCCATAATTCTTATAATAAATCTTAAGTATTTGAATCATATTGTTGGATCCTTCTAGAATAAGATTCTACGAGTTGTTTAATATGTTCTAAAATCTTTATGTGATGTTCCTCGTCTACAATAACACTCTTGAGGATTTCCCTCGTCTCTTTATCATCAGTAAGATATATGCATTCAAGTAGGAGATTTTTGGATTCTTCTTCTTCCTCAATGGATTGCTTCATTCCTTCCTCAGTTAGATGAATACTTCCTGAAGCTCCTTCTATTTTCGCCATAGCCTGAGTTATGAATTGTATATGCTTTATCCCGTCATTAAGTAGAGTATTGATATAATTTCTAATTAAATTATGATCGATCTCTTTCAAGAGAGAGCTATAATGTATTATTTCATTCTTTTCAGCCTCGTGTTGTTTTTTCAATAATTCATAAAGTTTCTGCTGTTTTTCCAATTCCACACGGTCTTTTACCAATAAATAGATTAATAGTATCATAAATAAAAAAGTGATGGTAGGTGCTTTTATGTTCCTGCGATCTAGGAGATTGAAAAGAATTATAATAATAAAGTAGTATACAAAAGTATGTCGTCAGAGTTTACTACTTGTCAATGTATTTGTCATCAACGTTATGGTATTAAGTCGTTTTGTAGAAAATGTTTAGATAAACATAAAACTTCACCCTACTATAATATTATGAAAAAATTTAACTAATCCTTACTATATGCGGGAGATGGGATTTGAACCCACGAACCCCTGAGGGATAAGAGCCTCAGTCTTACGCCTTTGACCAGGCTGGGCGACCCCCGCTCAGAATCAAAACGTCAAGGACTCTAATTTGAATATTGCGAGTAATAAAATATAATATCTTTTAATTATAATGGTTTTTATATAATTATCTGATTCTTAATTCTGTGTTAATTCCAGTTCGATGTTTTACATGTGGTGGTTTAATTGCAGACAAATACTTTGAATATAAAGATAGAGTAAAATCTGGAGAGGATGATGCTGCAGTCCTTGACTCTCTTGGAATAAAGAGATACTGTTGTAGAAGAATGTTTATTTCAAGTGTTGAAACGATTTATCAAGTTATTCCATATTATGAAGTTCTGCGACGAAGAATGTCGGAAATGCAGTCGGAAAATTAATCTCGAGATAACATGCCGATTATTACCGATATCAAGGGTAGGATTATTTTTAACAGTAGAGGAAGTAAAACAATAGAAGTAGATATTGTCTCTGATGATAAATTTCTCGGTCGAGCATGTGCTCCATCAGGTGCGAGTGTAGGAAAGCATGAGGCTAGAAGTTTTAAAGAAAATAGTCCAGCAAAATCATTAGAAGAATTAAATAAGAATTTGTCTAAATTTATAGGAATCGAGTCGCAAGATCCTGGATCAATTTATCATATTTTAAAAAATATTGATAATAGTGAAAATTATAGTATATTAGGTGGTTCAGTTGCTTATGCAATAAGTTTAGCTTCAGTAGAATCTGCTTCAAAGGCACTTGAAGTACCTCTATTTAGATTATTGAGAGAATCAGGAGATTACAAATTTCCTTATCCTTTAGGAAATGTTTTGGGAGGAGGCTCTCATGCTGGGCCAGGAACTCCTGATATTCAAGAGTATCTTATTTGTCCAATTGGTGCATCAAATATAATAGAAGCCATAGAAATTAACTTTCAAGTTCACAGTCAATTAAAAATAATACTAGAAGAACAAGATAAAAAATTTACCTATGGTAGAGGAGATGAAGGGGCATGGGCTCCTAATCTTAATAATGATCAAGCTTTAGAAGTTGTAGAAAAAGCTGTTTCAGATAGTGGATACAGTTCAGGAAATGATGTAGCAATAGGAATTGATTTTGCCAGCTCTTCGTACTGGAACGAAAAAAACAATAGGTATGATTATGCTAGACAAGGTTTGGTTCGCTCTTCTGAAGAACAGATTGATTTTGTCAACGATCTTATAGATAAATATCACTTGATTTATGTGGAAGACCCTGTTCATGAAGAAGATTTTCATGGAATGTCGTTAATCAATAAAAATAATCCTCGATGTTTAGTAACTGGTGACGATATGTTAGTAACAAACAAAGATCGAGTAATTGAATCTCTAAACTACAAGTCCTGTTCTGGTGCAATTTTAAAAGTTAACCAAGCTGGTTCTCTCTATGATGCATTGGAATTTGCCAATGAATGTAACAAAAATGATATCAAACTTATAACTTCCCATAGATCTGGAGAATCAATTGATTCTCATATCGCTGAGATAGCAATAGCTACTTCTTCTAAATTAATTAAAACTGGAGTAATTGGAGGCGAAAGAATAGCTAAATTGAATCAATTAGTGAGATTACTCGAGTATGGTTTAATAAAAGGTATGTCTGATGTTTTCACATCCTAGTATGAGCGAAAATACTGAAATTATCGATAATGATACCATTGATACCAAAGAAGCTATTGTTGATGCCAATGAGAATAATGAATTACCTGCCACTATAAGTCAACCTGAAACTCCTTCAGATGAAGCTGAAACTCATTCAGATGAAAAACATGATAATGAACTTAATATAGAAAGTTCTGAAACTGAAACTCCTTCAGATGAAGCTGAAACTCCTTCAGATGAAAAACATGATAATGAACTTAATATAGAAAGTTCTGAAACTGAAAATTTGGAGAAGATGATTTTATCTACTGGAATAAGAGTTGGTACTCCAGTGAAGACTAAATCAATGTCACGATATATAGTCCGAGCAAATCCTGAAGGACTCTACATTCTTGACATTAGTAAAACCTTATATAAAATAGATGTTGCAGCGAAATTCATAGGTAGAACAAATATTGCCAAAGTTGCTATTACGTCTGCCCGTGAATATGGTAAAAAGCCAGTAGAAAAGTTTTGCGAGGCTACAGGTGCAACTTCTATTTTAGGAAGATTTATGCCTGGAACATTTACTAATCCGTCCCTACCAAAATATATGGAACCTGAAATAGTCATAGTAACTGACCCTCAGGCAGATCAACAAGCGGTGATTGAGGCTACTAGAGCAGGAGTGCCTGTGATCGCTATATCAAATAGTGATAATGTTATTTCTAAAGTTGATTTAGTGATACCAGCAAATAACAGAGGAAGAAAAGCACTAGCTACTGTATATTGGTTATTAGCTAGAGAAGTATTGAAGAAACAAGGAAAAATAAAATCAGACAAAGATATGAAAGTAACAATAGATGATTTTGAAACAAAACTAGTAGAAGAGATAATTTGAGGAGTCGTCCTCTTAGATCTCCTTATTATGCAGGCTCCTTTTATCCCAGAGATAGCATGAGCTTGGTTAAGTTACTCGATCATTGTTTTAAAGAAAGTAAATTTGCTCCCAAAAAAAAAAAATCCATAATAAAGTATTTGGAATGATTGTTCCTCATGGTGCATTCATATTTTCTGGAGCAATATCTGCAAATGCATTCTTTGAGATTACGTCTCAAACTATCGATACCTTTATCTTAATTGGACCTGATCATAGGGGAATTGGAAAAAGAATCTCTGTCATAAGTGATGGCTATTGGCAGACTCCTTTGGGAGATACCATTATTGATGATACAATTACTAATGATTTACAAAATTCTTGTGATTTTATAGAAGATGATAGAAGAGCTCATCAAATTGAACATTCATTAGAGATACAAATTCCTTTCATTCAATATACATTTCGTAATTCTTTCACCATTGTACCCGTTTTAATGCGAGATCAGGATATCCAAACCTCAATTCTACTTGGTAACTTGATAGCAAAATTCATTGCTAAGAAAAATGCCATTATTATTGCATCATCTTGTTTAAACCACTACGAAACGAATTTAATAACTTATGAAAAAGATCATCATATCATTAAAAGTATTGAAAATTTAAACATAGAATCATTCTATCAGTCGATAACGAATTTGAATACTTCAATATGTGGTTACGGTCCAATTGCATCTGTAATGAGGGCTGTACAAATATTAGGATCAAAAAAAGGGGTATTATTAAAATATGCTACTAGTGGAGATGTAATGTCAGACACTAGGAATACAGTTGTCGGTTATGCGTCAATGGTTTTTATTTAAAGTAAATTAAAATGTTAAGCACATCAGCATCCGCCCCAGCAAAAATTATTTTATTTGGAGAACATTTCGTTGTATATAATCAACCAGTTATATTGGCATCTATAAATAAAAGGCTGAAAATAGAGTGTAAAATAGAAGTGGGGAGCAATAAAACGATCAATTTAGAAACAAATAATTTTGGAAAAAAAATATATCCTTTATCAATAATAGAAAATAGCAATCAAGATATTGTTAACGAGTTTTTTTATCCTATTATTTATATCTTAAGAAAAATGGTATATCATAATACAGAACCTTATGGTATAACTATTAAAATCATATCAGAAATTCCATATGGAGTAGGATTAGGATCTTCTGCAGCACTTTGCGTCGCTGGAGTAGCTGCTATTTCAGGGTTAGATAAGAGGTTAAAGAATAAGGATGAAATATTAGACATAGCAATCGAAACTGAAAGGATTCTCCATAAGAAATCTTCTGGAGCAGATTGTATAGTGTCTACTTATGGTGGGTTATTATATTATCACAAAGACTCAAACGTGAAAACACTCCGATTTAGCAATGAGCTTTCGTTTATTATAATAAATACAGGATTAAAACATTCTACCGGAGATTTAGTATCATTAGTAAATAGATTTCGTAAGAATAATTTACGTGAATTTAACGATATCTCAAATAAATACTCGAGAATTTGTTGTAGGGCAATAAAAGCACTTGAAAAGGGGAATTTATTAAATATTGGCAAGTTAATGAATGAAAACCAAATTCTTTTGGAGAGAATTGGAGTATCAACTCCTGAAGTTAACAAGATAATTAATTTGAGTATACAATATGGAGCAATGGGATCTAAATTGACTGGTGCAGGTGGAGGAGGCTGTGTATTATCACTCATTCATCCTAGAGATAAAGATTATTTCGTCTCTAAAATGGAAAAAAATGGCTATGAATGTTTTCCAGTATCGATAGAGGACCAAGGTTTGAAAGTTAATATTGAATCTAGTGATTTTTAAATATAATTGAAAAATAGGTTAGTTATAATAAAACTGGGTGGTTCGGTTATTACATTTAAAAATAAACCGTTATCCGCTAACTATAAAGTAATCAAGAATATCTCGAAAATTCTAAGTAAACAAGAAATCCCTATAATAATAGTTCATGGAGGGGGATCTTACGGGCACTATTGGTCTGTAAAATGGGATATGCATACTAAACCACAAAAATATCATCCACGTGGAATTTCGATAGTTCATTCATCTATGTCTATCCTTAATAACATAATCATCGATGCCTTGTATAATCAAGGATTAAATCCTTATGGAATATCTCCTTTCTCATTCTTTATAAATGGTAAACTTAATAGTAACAAAATACTTGAATTAAAAAAAATGACAGAACATAATATAATTCCAGTCACATATGGAGATGCCATCTATAGAAAAAATAACAATTATTCTATACTCTCAGGTGATATTTTAATGACTATTTTATCAAAAGCACTAAATCCTTCCAAAATTATTTTTGCGCTTAATGTGGATGGTCTATATAACAATATGAATGAGAAAAAAATAATTAAAGAAATAAAATTTGAAAAGAACAATATCTATAACAATAAGTCCACAAAAATTAATTTAACTAACAATTTAAATGTTCATGATGTAACAGGTGGAATAAAAAGAAAAGTAGAAGAGGCTACTAAGATAGCTGGAACTGGCAAGGATGTTATTTTTATAAATGGTTTAGATTCTACACAGATTCAAAAGGCTTTACAAGATGAAGATTTTAAAGGTACTATTTTTAAGGGAAAGAAATACAGATAAATCAGATGTCTGAGTCAACTAATCCCGAAATTGACTTGATAATGAATAGAAAGAGGGATGGAATAGATATTCCTCTTTCTAATAATGTTCAATCTAGATTTGTATCTAATTACTTGGAGTGTGTCAAACTTATTCATAATGCATTACCTGAGATAGATTTTGATGAAATAGATACTTCTACCGAGTTCTTAAATACCAAGTTTGGTGCTCCTATTATTATAGACTCGATGACTGGAGGAACACCAGAAGCATTAAAAATCAATTCACGTCTAGGACAATTAGCAGAAACATCAGGATTCGGGATGGGACTAGGAAGTCAGAGAGCTGGACTGAAAAGTAGTATTTTAGCAGAAACTTATTCTGTAGCTCGAAAGAATGCACCTTCGGCTTTTTTAATAGCAAACATTGGTGGCGCACAACTGGCAGAGGGTTTAGATATTCAAATGATTGAAAAAATTATTTCAATGATAGATGCTAACGCTTTGGTGATACACCTTAATCCATTACAGGAATTAATACAACCCGAAGGAGAACCGAAATACAAGGGTGTATTGGAAAAGATAGCAATAATTACAGAAAAGATAAGCGTCCCAATAATAGTTAAAGAAGTTGGTTCTGGTATTTCTCGAGAAGTTGCTTTAAAATTACAGAAAGCTAATATCAATTGTATTAATATTGCAGGAGCTGGAGGAACAAGTTGGGCTGGAATAGAAAAAATTAGGGCTAACAAAGTAAAAAATGATGTTAAAGAACATTTAGGTGAATTATTTTGGGATTGGGGAATACCAACTGCTTTAAGTTTAATAGAAGTTAGGAACTCGGTAGAACTACCGTTAATTGCATCTGGAGGTATTAGAAACGGCCTCGAAATAGCAAAATGCATCGCTCTTGGAGCAAATATGGGTGCAATGGCATATCCATTTCTTAAGGCTGCTTCGGAATCGAAAGAAAGTCTTTTCACATTTTCTACTCACCTAATCAATGAATTAAAAGGAGCAATGTTTCTCACCGGATCAGCAAACATTCCAGATTTAGCTAAATCAAGACTTATATTAACTGGTGAATTAGCAGACATGGTTATTAACAATGAAGGATACTACCAAAGTAGACGTTGAAAATTATATAAATAGAGTTAATAATCATCTTATATCTCTTTTATCAGGTGATCCTTCTGAATTATATCGAGCTTCTTCACATTATTTAAAAAGTGGTGGAAAACGCCTCAGGCCAATAATGGTTATCAAGTCTTGTGAAATGTTTGGAGGTGATCAACAAGATGCCTTACCAGCTGCTTCCGCGGTAGAATTTATTCACAATTTCTCTCTAGTCCATGATGATATAATGGATAATGATGATTTGCGACATGGAATACCAACTGTACATACTTTTTTCGGATTACCTCTAGCAATTTTATCTGGTGACATTCTGTTTTCCAAAGCCTTTCAGATTCTATCCAGTACCACTGTTAACTCAATAAAGGATAGTTCCTTGCTTAGTATGATAAGACGGCTTTCGTCTGCATGTGTTGATATATGTGAAGGCCAGTATAAAGACATCCAGTTTTCTAGTGGGCTGAACTTTCCATCTGAAGATGAATATATTGAGATGATTTCGAAAAAAACTGCTGCTCTATTCAAGGTATCCTGTTCGTTGGGAGCACTTTCTTCGCGAAATGCAACAGAAAAAGATGTAAATAATATGGCTGATTTTGGTAAAAATTCAGGTATTGCATTTCAGCTAATTGATGATTTAATTGGGATCGCAGGCCAATCAAAAGAAACTGGAAAGGCAGTTGGAAATGATATTAGAGAAGGAAAAAAAACTTATCCAATCCTATTATCGATCAAAAAAGCCTCAGAAGTAGAACGAGCTGAAATTCTAAAGGTTTTTGGAAAAGCAGATTGTGACATTGTAAGTTTAAAAAAAGCAATAGATATAATCTCATCACTTCAAATCGAAAAGATTGTAAGAAAAAACGCAATGCATTATATTGAAAAAGCTATGGAAGCACTAGTAAATTATGAAGATTCTGAACCTAAAAAAACTCTTGAAGAATTATCTAACTATATAGTAGAGAGGAGTAAATAGTATGGACATTGACGAGGATACACAAAAATTAGCTGAGGGCATCATATTAAGAAATGCAGTTGATTATAATGGGAAAGCGAGATTAGATTCTGTCATCTCCAAGATATTAGGTTCCAGACCACAAATAAAATCTAACATAAAGGATATGATTCCTAAAATTAAGGAAATCCTTGAACAAATTAATTCACTATCTATAGAGAGGCAGAGAGAACTATTAGTCCAAAAATTCCCTAGCTATTTTGATACAAAAAAAATGGTTGAAAAAAATGAATATGTCTTGCCCCCTCTAATTAATGCAAAGATTGGAAAAGTTGTAACCAGATTTCCTCCTGAACCAAATGGCTATCCTCATATAGGTCATGCAAAGGCAGCTGTTATTGATGAAGAATATGCTAAAATGTATTCGGGGAAATTAATACTACGTTTTGATGATACAAATCCACTAAACGAAAAAATAGAATATTATGATGCCATTTTAGACGGTCTATCTTGGTTAAATATAAAACCTGATATGATCAAAAATACCTCTGACGATATTAATTTGTTACATCATTATGGTAGAAAATTAATTAATAAGGGAAGCGCATATATTTGTTTATGTGACCAAACTACAATTCATGATTTGAGGTCAAAAGGACTTCCATGTCAATGCAGGATACATTCTGATAATATTTTAGAAAATTCTGATAAAATTTTTAATGGATATTACCATAAAAATGAAGCCATAATCAGGTTCAAAGGAAAAATGGATAGTGATAATACAGCTATGAGAGATCCTACATTATTCAGAATCATTGAAAACACTCATCCAAAGTTAGGGGATAAAATATTTCTTTGGCCAACCTATGACTTTGCTGCTCCTATCGAGGATAGCCTAGACGGAGTCACTCATGCATTTCGAACAAAAGAATATGAATTACGAAACGAGTTATATCGACAGATATTAACAATCCTTGAACTGAGAATACCGGAAGTGATAGAGTTTTCACGTCTAGAATTTGAAGGTCTGCCGGTTTCCAAACGTAAATTAAAACCTCTTATTGAAGAAAAATTGGTAGAAGGATGGTCTGATCCTAGGCTTCCAACTTTAATGGGACTAAAAAAAAGAGGTTTTACACCCGAGGCGATACGCAGATTCGTACTATCTCTTGGTATAACCCTTTCAGAAACTAAACCATCAATAGAAGTTCTAGAGGCCTTTAATAGAAAAATAATCGATTCTAAATCAAAGAGACTATTATTTATTGATGATCCCTTCAAACTGACTATAAAAAATGCAAACCGCAAAAAAGTGGTATTTAAGAATCATCCATCTATTGAAATGGGAAGCAGAGAAATTGACGTAAACAATATAGTGTTCATATCCACTAAGGATGCCGAAAAATTGAAAAATGGTATGGAAATTAGATTGATCGAATTGTATAACATTAAAGTTTCCAAAATTGACATGGCCCAAAAAGAAGGAGTTGTAGAATATACTGATGACATATTAAAAGAAAACATCCAAAAAATCCAATGGGTGTCAGAACTGGATTTGGTCAAGTATACGATATTAAAACCTAATAAATTATTTATAGGCGATAAATTGAATCCTAAAAGTCTAGAAGTCCTCGAAGGTTTTGCAGAGTCTTATGTTAATACCTTATCTAATGGTACAATGGTTCAATTTATAAGGTTCGGCTTTTGTCGCATCGAAGATACCAAATCTGCTATATTTACTCATAAATAGGTGATTAAATGAAAATAGCAAGAGTAAAAACAAAAGAAGAAGGGGAAACTTATGGCCTAATAACAGATGATTTTAAAAAGATAATTACAAAAAACGAGATACAAGAACAGACTGGTATACCACTCCCCCTTAATATTAAAGAATTTTTATTCAATAATTGGCTAGATGAGGTCTTAAAAAATTACAAACAATTTAACTTTTTAAGAACAATTAATGACTTGGACCTGCTCTCACCATTATCTAGTCCAAGTAAAATCATCTGTTTGGCTTTTAATTATTATGATCATGCAAAAGATGCTGGTCTTACCCCGACTTCAGAACCTGTAATATTTTTGAAACCCAGAACAGCATTAAACAGTCCCTATAACGACATTTTATGTCCAGGGAACGTTCAACGCCTAGACTATGAAGCAGAACTAGCCGTTATAATTGGTAAATTAACTAAGAAGGTTACTGCAGAGGAAGCAATGGATTCAGTATTTGGATATATGATATTTCATGATGTGTCTGCGAGAGATATTCAATTTCAGGATAAACAATTCACTAGAGGAAAAAGTATTGATACTTTTGCACCATGCGGACCATGGATCACGACTAAAGATGAGATAATCGACCCACAAAACTTAAAAATATTAACAAAAGTGAACGGTGAAATACGACAAAATTCTACAAGCAGTAAAATGGTAATACCTATTAAAAAAATAATCTCCAGCTTGAGTCAGTTAATGACTCTTGAACCTGGAGATATTATTTCAACAGGTACCCCTGCTGGTGTAGCAATGTCTATGAACAGTCCAAAATATTTGAAAGATGGTGATTTTGTGGAAATCAGCATAGAAAAACTCGGTACCATTAGAAATAAAGTAATTTTTATAGATAAAGTCATGCTATAAATCTGAATTTTACTGATTTTTTTCTATAGTTCTATTGAGTTTTACTATTTCTTCTTCCAAATTTCGAGTGTATTGTTCAAATGATTTAATTAAATTTCCTCGTATATTCGCTAGCTGTATTGAAATATTCAACACATCTAAACTAGATTCAGTGGATCTTTCTGTTGCAAAAATTTTCATTTTCTCTTCAAAAAGAACGACTATTTTTTTTTGTTCTAATTTTTGTTCATTAATTGAATTCACTAAATCTGTGTTTTTTGAATTGTTAAACTCCTTTATATTTGACCAATTGATCATATTCTATTTTATAAAGAACTACAAAAAATAAAAATTTCGGTTCTAATAATAACATCTAATATTATAATAACATATATAAGGACTAAGGAGAGATTATTTCCGATATTACCTATGGTTGTGGAAAATAAAGGAATTATTTCTTATATTAGAGTTTTAAAAGAAGATCTCGAGATAATACGCATAGTACCAAATGAGGGTACAGTACCTGATTTCAAGGCGGGTCAATTTGTTACATTATCTCTAATGAATCCAGATGAAGGAAAATTAGTCAGGAGAGCTTATTCCATAGCCTCACCGCCAGAAAAAAAAAAATATTTTGAATTACTGATTAGATGGGTGAAGAAACCTCTACCTGGGAGATTAACTACTCAGATTTTTAACCGTAATGAGGGGGACGAGATTGGTTGGTTAAAGCCAACAGGGATATTTACAGTAAATGAAAAGATGCATGATGGGACTCCAGATAACAGGCGACTTGTGTTAATTGGAGGAGGGACTGGACTGGCTCCTTTTATAGCATATAGTTTACATCTTAAATCTATTGGTAGTAAAAGAGAAATAGTTGTTTTACATGGAGCAAGTTATGTAGACGAGCTCAGTTATAGAGAATTATTAACTGAGTTGGAAGAAGAAAGTGAGGATAAAGGTAAAGATAACTGGAATTTTAAATATAGAGCAAGTATTAGTAGACCACATGAACCTTTCAACAGATCCTGGGGAGGACAGAAAGGTAGAGTTGAATCATTCTTGAGACCTGAGGCAGGCGGTAATACATCCCCTTTGGAAGACCTTGTGGGAGAGAAAATCACACCTGAAAATACATCGTTTTATGTATGTGGATGGCAAGGAACAGTGGATGGTGTGTTAGATTTCTTGAAGCCTAAAGGATTTGTTGATGAAAGGCATAAGAGAACAGACGGAAGTTATGAGATTAAATTTGAGTCCTACGGATAAATTAATTGTAAAGTGGTATAATTATGAAGTTTGAGTATGAGGAATTTTCAACCGTAGAGGATTTATTTCTTTATATGGCCTCTATAGCTCCTTACATGAAACAATTATTACCAATAACCCTCTACAAAGGTTATCTTTTTTCCATTGTTCCAGTATCACAGCTTTCAACTGAGATATTGATGATGGTTTATGTCAAAACAGAATTATCTACTGGTTTATTTGAATTTGATATCTCAACTGGAAAATATAAAAAAATACAATCAATAGAACGTGCAGACAAAAACTATTTTATAATAATAACTCCAAAATCAGCGACCTTAGCAGATAAAGCCATTGCAAATTTAAGATCGAACGATAAATAAAAAGTAGAAATTAACATTATTTTATAGTTTTGATGGTAAAGGAGCAGTCACGGACCGTTCTCTCGAATATTGTTCTATTATATCTTCTGGTAATCTACCATCAAAAAGATCCTTTGAAAGTCCTCGAAGATATTTCATTATTGCCCAAGTTCCTACTTTAATTAAACTCGCCATAAATAACTTCATGGGTGGCCCATAGCTTTTATTTCTAATAATAATTGGTATGATATCGTTAATGATACGAAGATTATGTTGCCAACATTTCCAAAAAAGTGTAAATTGGGCTTCATTTAGATTCCCAAAATGCATAGAGTTTTTCTCTGAAAAATCCTGATAAAGTAACGGAGCTACCAATCCTCGCATTTTCATATGTTTAAAATCTTCTATTAAATCTATAGTGTATTGGGTTTCATCTGGGGTTTCATCCGGCCATCCGATTATTAGAGTTAAGGCGGGGAACCAATGATTATTATTTAAAATTTTACAGCCTTCCCTTACAACTGATCCCCATTCTTCGGGTTGAAATGGTTTAGTTTTGACCCCTAAATGTTTTTTAACCATTCTTGGAGCAACTGTTTCAACGCCAAGATTAGTGGCCAACCATCTTCCACTATTTTCCATATCATTTATTTGCGAGAGTTTTGTTATTAAATCAGGAGAAGACGCAACAGCCGAAAGCGTCATATGAGTAGTTCCCACAAAATTTGCTCCTACATTCTTTAACCCACTCCATACATCTATAATCGCATCAGCATTTGGAAAAAAATCCTTGTTATCGCATCCGTACAATAACATTTCATCCGATTGAAGCCATATTGAATCAAACCCGTACTTGAGGTTAATTTTAGCTTCTTCCTTTAATCTAGAAAGAGGAATATCTTTTTTTGATCTTTTATTGACGTCACAAAAATCACAGCCACGTCCACATCCTCGCATCGCTTCAATTAAAGAATTTATGGTAGGACCTTTTATTGGAGGAATATTCTCAATATTTCGAACAAATGTATGTAGAAGCTCTGGAGCATCACCTTGTTCTAAGTCATGAAATAAATCCAAAGCTAATTCGTCTGCTTCTCCGATCACAACAGTATCAATTCCGTGAATTCTCATTCTATCAGGTTTGGCAAGTTCCCAAGCACCATTCCCTCCTACTACAACTTTGAAATTGTATTTTTTCTTTAACTGTATAATGGAAGCACACATTTTCTTAAATTTCATCGCTACGTAAGATAATTTTTCAGGAGACATCGTCGTTGTAACCGGAGCCATTCCTAATGGATCCATTACATTAATTCCTACCACTTTGGTCTCCGGTCCAATACATTTGTTTAGCATTTCAGGATGTGCCAGAAAAATTTCATTTCTATTATACTCTTGAAGTAATGCACCTTCTATTCTTCTCAGACCACATTGTGCTACTTTCACTTCTCCTGAATGTTTGTCCGTTTCTACACTCGGACAAAAAAGTTTATCAAAAACAAACTCTGGTACTAATTCATAAGGTCCACAAGCTATAAAACCATAAAGGAAATTTCCTCGATAATTAGTCATTAGACTTCGGTCAGCAGTTAAAACTATCCTTTTACCAGTAGTCAATACAATAATCCTCTAAACTCATCCTCAGGGGATCAGATATAAATTTATTATCATAAACTTACTAGGTGGGAGAGTCGGAAAATTTCAATAAAACCCCTTTTCATGTCCTTCTATAATTATTGATTTCAATTGCTTTCTATTGAGATATGTCAAAGCTTCTGAAAATGTTGTCCAAATAAAATCATCATGTTCATTTGAAAGGGTTATATCTCTAATATTGGTAGTAGCATAATAGAAACTAACTTCTTTTCTAGATTTAATACCTTCACCTTTAAAAAATGAATACCTAATTCTTCCAATAAAAGATAATATATTTAAAGAATTTATACCTGTTTCTTCATATACTTCTCGAAATAGAGTTTGGATCTCCGTTTCCCCCTCTTCTTTGTGGCCCTGTGGAAATCCCCAATAGCCTCTACGATTTCTTAGTAATAGAAATTCAGGGTCTTTCATTTTACTAGAAGGCGATTGATACTTTATGACTGCTCCTACAGATTTTTCTATATTCACACTACATTAATTTTTTGAATTCAGAATTATAATATTGTTTCTTAAAAATATTAATATCGAGCCATTTTAACTGATCGATAGGGCCGGTCGTCTAGTCCGGTAGGATACGGCATTGGCATTGCTGAGATCGTGGGTTCGAATCCCACCCGGTCCACTTATCTAAAGATATCACTAAAATAATATAATGATCTAGAATAATAGAAATCCTATTGTATTTTATAAATTGGGAAAGAAAGATTACAAAATTTTTACTCGGAAGTAATAAGGTAGTACTAAAAGAGAAAAAGCCTTTTACAAATCTTAGGCAATTTATTTTAATTTTTTGCTTTACACTAATCTCTATTCTTTCTGGTAACCCATCGTCTCCACCTAGGATTGGAGGGACGATAATCGAGAATGAGAGTTATGAATCGAGAAATAAATTGAAATTAATTGGTATTAATACTCCTAAGCTTTTTTCAATATCATATGAAGAAATAGTAGAAGAATATATTGAGGGAGGAAATCTATATTCCTACTTTCCTACCAAAAATGCAAATGACCTAGCATTTCAAGCAGGTAAACTTACTGGAATATTACACAAAAATGGACTTGTCTTCATCGATAACAAATGTCAAAATTTTTTGGTGAATAAAAATAGAGAAGTAGTAAGAATTGATATTGGCCTTATTCAGAAGAGCAAATCATTGTTTTCTCAAAGTATGGATGTAGGCAGTTTCCTAGCAAGTATCTTAGATTTAGAACCTCTTATTTATAGAGAGGTATCAAAAGAGTTTTTATTAGGTTATCTAAATATTACAAATAACAGAATACCATATCTATCAATTATTTTAAGAAATATACTAGCGTTAGGGTTTGTCTATAGACATAACAATATGATTAAAAATATGTTAAATAAGAGAACCGCCTAGATAGGTGGAAGTTCTTGTCTTTTATCAAATCCTCCTGACCCAAATTTGCAATAGAAACATTGATCTGATTGCATATAGGGTATTTTCTGAATTATAATAGCTCCAAGCTTTAATGCAAATTTTGTCATGAGTCGATGCTTTAATGGCATAGAAGGAATAACCTCTTTAAAATATACATTATAATGATCAGGACAAAATTTTAATGTTATTTGAGCACGGTGTTTATTATTAGACTTTGATTCACTAAGATTCTTAGCAATACTAATTTGCTCTCTAATATATTCATGTTTAGGACAAGGGCAATCTCTTCCTAAAGGATGTTTATATGCAGGAGTATTTTTCCAGTCAAACTCTGGAAAATTTTTTTCAAAATCATCCATTCTTCTCAGTTGTAATATAAAGTCAATATCATATAAATTATAGGATATACTTTACCTAATAAATAATGTAAATAATACTGTTAACAAGTGATAAAAATATATATTTTGTAATTTTATTACAAATTTAACGCGGCGTGAATAAAACTGAAGAAATTAATGCTTTGAGCAGCGAGGGTATCAATTCTAGAAAGGTTGACCATGAACAAAATATTATATCACTAGAGTCCAATCTTAAAAGTCTTTTAGAGTTCAAGAATTCATTACTTGATGATCAGAAGAATGGAGAACAGGTAATCCAAGAACTAAATGAAAAAATAGAGGTTACTAAAAAACAAATTGACGAGGAAAGAGGCATACTTGAAGGACTTAGAATAAAATTAAAAGAAGTCAATGATGTAAAGGAAGAGGAATTCCCGAAGTTTATGGAACTAAAAGAATTAGTATTAAAAGCTAGGAGCCAAATGAAAATTATAGATGAAAGAACGAGTACGAAAACAACGAGGGAGAGAATAAATATTAAACAATTGACTAAAAACCTTGAGCAATTAGAACGAGATATTCAAACTAAAAAATTATCTAAAGAGGAAGAACGAAAACTAGTTGCACGTTCAAAGGAAATAGCTATTAAATTACATGCTATGAAGGTCATGAACAAAAAAGAAGACCAGTATAGAACAATGTCGTCCCAATATGGGAGCTTAAAGTCAAAAATTAATGAAATTTTTGATAAGAGATCAGAGTTTGGAAATAAAATTGGAGAATTAAAACAAATATTAGACACCTTATTAGATTCGAGAGAAAAATTGTACGAAGAAAGACGAAAGATAATTAGAGATGTTAGGGAAACAGCTGCCAAGCTAGAAATGGTAAATACACAAATTAATGCGATAGAATTTAGAAAGTCCAAGATCAATTCGTTCGGAGGTAAAAGACGATCGAGGGACACTCGTGACAAGAATTATTCAGGATTTCAATCATCGAAAGAACGATCCAGAAGAAGTAAAGAAAATGAACAAATTTGGAATTCAATGAAAGAACAGGCTTTAAAGAAAATGTCGAGCGGAGAAAAATTAACTTTTGATGAAATGCGACTTATTTATAGTGATATCAACAATTCAGAAAGTTTCTAAAAATCTCTATATTTATTTAACGTTTTTTTCTAAATGTATTATTGAGCCATTTTAAGTATAGATGTTATAATTTAAAACGGTTTAACAATGTTAAAAAAGGTATATTTCACTCCCTATGGCGTAGGACTGGGACATGCCAGTAGATTGATGACTATAGCAGAAAAAATACAAAATAATAATCTAGAAGTAAAATTCTCATCCTTTGGTGAAGCTGTGGATTATATTTCAAGGTCCGGGTATATTTGTCATGAAGTACCACCGGTTGAATTTTCTTGGAATTCTCAGGGAAGCTTTTCATTAAAAAATTCTATTGCGAATGTCCCAAATTGGTTTAAAAATTTTACCACTCAGATTGTGAAAGAGGTAGAACTCATGATAAAATTTTCTCCTAATTTAATAGTTTCAGATTCACGACTTTCTTCAATAATTTCAGGAAAATTATTAGGAATACCATCATTAGTTCTCCTCAATCAGATAAAATTACTTCTATCCCCCAAACTTCACTCGTTTAAAGCAGGAAGATTCTTTGAAACAGTTAATGGAGAATTTATAGGATCTTTATGGTCATTTGCAAATGAAATCCTTATTCCCGATTTACCTCCACCATATACGATTTCTGAAAATAATATTTGGGATACCCATTCAGTAAAAAAAAAAATTAATTATATAGGATTCATTAGTCCCAAAAAGAATATGTCACAACAACAGGTTACTAAAGCTTCAAACCTGCTAAATTTCTCCAACAATAAACCAATTGTCTTTTTTCACATAAGTGGTCCTGCAAAAACTAGATTACCACTAGTTCGAAAAATACTTGAAGCACAAAAATATTTTAAAAATAAGATTCAGTATGTAATATCGGAAGGAAAACCAAACGGAAAGATAGAACCTCTCAAATTATCAGATAATGGTTGGTACTATGAATGGTGTCCTATAAGAGATGAACTTTTTATAATGAGCAATATTTTAGTATTGCGAGGAGGACATACAACGATTTCACAAGCTATCCAATTTGGTAAACCTATAATTTCTATTCCAATAGAAAATCATGCCGAACAGATTAGTAATTCTCGTAAAATAACAAAAATTGGAATTGGAATAATGTTAAAACCTAATGATTTGACATCTGAAAAATTAATGGAATCAATAAATAAACTATTAAATGATACCAAATTTTTATCAAAATCTAACGAAATAATGGAATTTTGCAGTAAGTTAAATGGAGTTCAGAATGTTATCAATATAATTAGGTCGTATATTTAATGATCCATTTTTGATAGAATATACTTTAATATTTTTTACAAAATTTTCTGATTTTATCCCGATTTTATCCCTCACTTTTATATAATCCTTAAATTTTCTCCTCTTAAAATTATTTGACTGTTCTAGGTTATTATTAAAAGTTTTATTCCAATCACTAAATTTTAAATCATCTTCAAAGAGATTAGGCATCCATGGAATCTTACCGTTTTTTAGACATAAATTAATTGAATAGTCAATTAACCAAACAGGATGAACAATCCAATTAAATGGAATTACAACATTAATAAGTGGACTAAGATAAGAACAAATATCAATTACTAAAAAGTTTAACAAAATATCCCTATATAGATTATCCTTTTTTTGATTTAATAAATTCAAGTGTAATAATTTTAACTTGAGTTTGTTAATAGGAATATTGGTTATAATATTATGAAGAGATATTAATTTATTCTTTAAATCTATATTATCCCAATATAATATTAATATATCTGGAATAAATCCCATCTGAATTATTTTTTCGAGTGAATAAAGTGAGATTTGATTATAGATAATTATGAAGACTTTCTTTTTTATTTGTCCATAAGAATTTCCTTGTATCCCGTCCAGCGACTTCCAACTTATATATGACTTTGACTTACCTACATAAACCCTTATGACTTTACTTGCAGATTCTTCATTCCGTGACGGTCTCGATAGTCTATTTGATAATTTTTCTACTAGTGACCCAGTAGCAATGAATTCAATATCTCTGGAAACAAAGTTAGAGTTCTCTGAATATACTTTTATGAAAAACTTTTCATGTATAATTATCTTTTGACCTTTATTTATTATCTTATCTACAATTGACTTAATATTATTTGGAGAGGAATATGCTAGCTCGATTTTTTTAATTCCTAAGCATGATGTAAGAATATTAGACGCTTGGATAGGTTTATTCAAATATATTGAAAAAAAATATTTTTCCACGACTAATCTATATATTATGATATTATTTTCTTTTAATTTTTTTATTGTTGAAATTTTTACATCATTACTTATAGAATGATGTGTTGGAAATACCAATATTAAGAGTTCTTCTTTGTCTCTTGTCATTTGAGAAGTTAAAATAATTATAATTAAATACTTATTGATTTCAAAGCTTCGGTAATTTGTTGCCTATCTTGTGCATTTGGGGTCTTTTCCAGATAGATTATTAAATCTTGTTTTGCTTCATCATTTTTATTTAATTCTAATCTAGAAAACGCACGATTTTTATATATAGGTCCGTATCTATTCGGATTAACATTTATTGCTTGAGAATAATATTTCTCGGCATTTTGATAATCTTTAGTCTTTAAATAAAAATTACCTAACCCTCTTAATGCTAGAAAATAGTTGGAATTTAATTTGATGGCTTTAGTAAAACAATTTATGCATTCTTTATTATATATTTCACTATAACAACTCCCAAGTAATGACCATCCATAAACATTATTTTTATCAATATTGACCGATTCGGTAACTTTTTTAATAGCTGATTCTAGGTTTCCTTCTGAAAAGTCTCTTTCTGCTTCGAAACATAGACTATATGATCTCGTTGACTGTAATTCCTTTTTCGAAATTAAATTTTTCATATCTTTTGGTATTAATATAATAGCAATATTATCCTCTTGTTCCCATTCCGAAGAAAATTTAGAATAAGGTATATAACCAGTAGTATCTGGTTGAGGGATGTATGTTAAAATCTTTTTTTCACTATCGTTATAGCCAGAAATGAGTAAGGCATGTTGAGGTAGGTCATATAAACCAGGGAAAATAACTATAGGAGGAATGCCTTGATCTATCCATTTTATAAGATCCTTAATTGTACTCTTAGTCAAACATACAAAATAATTATTTTTTTCAGCAATTTCTATCCCATTAAATATGGTTGGAGATTTATAATGTTTCTTGTTTTCAAAATTGAGGATATCTTCTCCCCAATATTTCATAACAACTGCGATAACTAATGGTAATGGTGAAATATTTTGTTCTATTAAGGGCAAATCCAATTCTTGAGATAGATTACCATGCAATTTAAATAAGATAAATGTGCATCAAATAAAAACTATCCTATCCTTTGCCTATAAGGAAATTAATCAACTATCGTATATAGAAGAATATCTTGAATAATATTTGATTGTTGATCTTTTAATCTAATAATATAGAAATTATTTGTAATATTATTTAAAATGTGACTAGATATACCCATGTGTAAATAATGCATAAAAAGAAATACTCATTTAAAACAAACATCTACAATAAAAGTATTAATTCGATAATTTTTATAACTCTCCATTATAGTATGAGTTTATATCATAAAGAAATATTCTCTTAGATATTATTAATGATAAAAATGTTGATATAATTACAAAATTACGCCTCAATTATTTAAAAAATGTGCCAGATTGATATTATTATAGATTAAATGTAGACTGTGATAAGTTAGGCAGTAAATACTATAGAAAGAACTATTCATTTTATATTATAAAAATTAATTTCGAACGAAATAAAAAATCCACTGATATAATATATAACTATCTTTATCTATAATTTCTTGATTAGGTCAACTTAAAATTTCTAAAGAAATAATAATTTTCAAAAAAGGATAAGAAATATGTTTCTGTATGATGCTGGATTCAAAAATTTGGTTCAGGCAATATATATAGAATAATTGATTATAATTTAGTAATATTTTCAAAATTCTAGTAATCATAAATAAATATCTTCAATATGCTTGAGAGAATTTTATAGTTAATTATCAATGCTTTATTTCATAATGGATATACTTTTATTAACTATAAATTACTATATTTAAAAAGAACTTTTTAAATTGTTACCAATATTACTATTAATTAAATTCTTATAATCTTATCCTTATTACAAATATTATCTTAATTTGCTAATCTTAAGAAATTATAGAGGATTGACTTCCCATCGATCCCACTTTTTTCAGGATGAAATTGTACTCCGAAAATATTTCGGTTCTTATGTTTAAAAACTTCATTTTTTGATTGTGATGAACTGCATAAGAGTTCTAAATCAGAAGATAATCTGAAAATGGCATATCTATGACTTTGATATACATAGATTGAAGAGTCAGGAGGTAAAAAAATATTGTTATTATTTGATGTGACCTTAACTAATCCATGAATAGTATTTTTCATTTTAATTAAAGATCCACCAAAAAATAAATTAATGATCTCGGCACCATAACAAATGCCCAATAAAGGAATATCAAGTTTATTACAGTACTCAATTATTTTATTATTTTTTACATTTGTCTCTCTATTATAATTTCGTCTTCCTGATAATATTATTGCTCCATATAATGATAATTCTTCGGTTTTAATTTCTGAATATAATTTACATTGAAAAGGTATATTCAAATCTTTAATCATATTAACTATATCGATTACGAATGGGGAAGTGTTATTTACAATTAGTATCTCCATAATTATAAAATATTATTTATAAAATTTATAGGTTAAGACGAACAAGATGCTATATTAGCCAATTTTTTAGAAATCAAAAAGACAGCAACGGAGACTGGAACTGTTGAAATAGATTTATCCAAATGATACTTTTTTCCTTTAATTGAAAATTTTAAAGGTATATTAAGTGAAATATCAATATTTTTATCATCATCAAAAAAACAAGAATCAGTCATCGGATCAAAGTTATCTAGGTTATTACATATAATCTTTGAAAGTCCACTTTTACTATTCAATGAACCTACCATTCTAAAAATTCTATGGATATCTGTAGTAACCTGTGGATCGATTTTGAGCCCTAAGTCAGATGCAATTTTATCAATTTCATTCTTAAATGATTGGTATCCTCCAATTTTTTTTATAAATTTAGTTAAATAATCATTGGATACTTCAGAGATCTTCATCTTTTGAGCGATTCTTTTTCTCCATCCATATGAATACCCGCTTAATGGAATTTTGATTCTATAACCATGCTTGTCATTCCTTACTCCTAAACTTTCAGGGGATAAATTCTTACCCATTACATATCCTACAATGTCAGATCGGGCTTTAGAATCCAACATCAAATAATTATTCTGAAATACCACTACGTGGAATCCAGTATTACCTGAAAAAGATACCTCCATATTTTCTTCTTTTATCCCAAAATCTTTTTTTAAAAATTCTGTTAAATTTTTCGTTTCCTTTTTTAAAGCTCTTATACACCTAAAACATGGTATAGTATTTTTAAGAATCTTAGTATTTTGACATTCATGACATATTTTGGTCAAGTCTCGAAAAACTACATGACAGTTAGAACAAATATAAAATGTATGTTCCTTTTGACATGGTAATAATAAATCATTAAGATCTATATCAAAGATCATATCTGCACCTTTCCACCCTTTCTCGTTAATTGGAAAAGTAGGAAATTGATAATAAGCATTTGAGCAAAAAATATCAGAAGGGACATTTTGAATTATATATGCCTTTAAGTTTCCTAATTTTGAAAACGATAAATGCCGAATTACTCTACTATCAAATGTCATAATACCAAATTCACGATTATGCATTTCGATTGGAGGTCTAAGATTTTCTATGTTTTTAAAATAATATTCTTTGAAAAGTGTAAATATAAACTCATTATTTTTAAGAGTAATTTCTTTTTTCATTTTCTATTTTTTCTACCAAATTGTATAGGATTAGTTATTCCTCTGCAATCAATAGTTGCATAACAAAGGTTTTCATTTACCAGTTTAGAACAGGCAGGAACAGAATACTTTGTTTGGCTGCCTTTTTTACCTGCTAAATGCTCAACTTGATATTTTGTGATTTTTTCATTATAATCAGGAGCATTTTTAAATAGTAGTACTACATCATCTACGCTCTTACCTGAGGATAGCATATAAGTGGCTAACATAAATCTTGCAGAGTGAGGTAAGTTTTCACTTTTATTTAGTAATTCCAAAGCTTTTTTTATACAAGGAGGAAGATCAGTCTTAATATGTGAATATCTAATAGCCGGCGCCAATTTATTTTTAATCAAACCTGCATGAATTTTAATTTGTTCTGGTATTTTGGTAATATTCATATTTTTAATTCTATTATACATCAATTTGTATATTTCATATCTTATTAGTCTCACAGTTTCATCCCCATCCAAGTACACATAACCATTATCTACAGCTCTACCGATTAATTTCCATTCTTCTTCATTAAATGAAGTAGCTCTTATTAAATAATCAGAAATATTCATCTTAAACAGATGATTATTTTTAGGATCTAATTCTACATCCAACTGAAAAAGTTCTCTGAAAACCTTGGAAATAAGAAGATTCTTTTTTGTGAGATCTTTCTCTTTTGAAAGATCAGATACTAAAAATCTTTCTACACGCATAGCTTCAAAAAGTGAGAATTTTTTGATAGCAGAATCTTCATTTATATATTTCATAATGATAAGAGAAACGAGAAAAGTAAATAATTCTATATCATATTTTTCAAGATCAATAAACACTTTTCCTTGGATTAATTCAAATTCAATCCTTTTCGAAGCTCGCTCAATGATATGTAAAAATTCAGAGCGATTAAATTCATCCAAATCAAAATGAGTTTCTCGGATATAGTTTCCAGCTTCTTCTAAGAATGGATATTTGGCCAGGTCATCTTTACCTAAGATAATGCTCAATACTATTAATTATACTCATCACCAAAATAAAACTACTTCGTAAAGATATTATCTATGTAGTTTATAAAAAATTCCGAAAACAAAGTGAAAGTAGGATGCCACGTATCAATTACAGGTTCAATTAGTAATTCAATTAAAAATGCAGAAAGTATAGGTTGCACTGCTTTTCAAATATTTACTAGAAATCCTCGTGGTTGGACGGCTAAACAATTAGAAATTAATGATATCAATGAATTTAAGAAAAAAATAAAAAGTAGTAATATTGATAATAAAGATATTGTAGTTCATATCCCATATTTACCTAATTTTGCCGCACCAATTGGTGAATCATATCTGAAATCCAAGGAACTCCTTGCTGAAGAAATTATTAGATGTTTTTTGTTAGATATCCCCTACCTTATTCTTCATCTTGGAAGCCATTTAGGATCGGGGGAAAAAAATGGGATTAACCAAATAGTCAATGCATGCCATTTTGCACTTGACAATTTTAATTCTACATATCGACGACATTTGCCTTTGAATATTTTAATTGAAAATAGTGCTGGGCAAAAAAATAGCATAGGTAGCAAATTTGATGAAATTGGGTATATATTGGATACTTTAAATAACAAAAAATTTGGGGTTTGTTTTGATACATGTCATGCATTTGCTTCCGGATATGATCTAAGGACACCTAAAAAAGTAGAAGAAACAATGAAGAATTTCGATGATACGATCAATATTAAAAATTTAAAAGTTTTGCATTTAAACGACTCAAAAGGGAAAATAAACGAGAATAAAGATAGACATCAGCATATTGGGCTTGGTTTAATAGGTAAAGAAGGCCTAAAAGAATTTTTAAATTCTAAACATTTTCAAAATATTCCAATAATCATGGAAACGCCAATTGATGGCATCAGAGGAAATAAAGAAAACATGAAAGCAGTGTTAGAATTAATTGAGACGCTTTAAAGTAGTTGAAGACATCAAGAAAAATATAGAACCTTATTCTCATGGATAATATTTATGGCTAGTTACGATAGAATTGCAAAGCTTTCATTAGATAGAGGGTTTTATTTTCCTAGCTCAGAGATTTACTCTGATTCTATGGCAGGTTTTTGGGAATATGGTCCAAATGGGAACAATCTTAAAAATAAATTCATTGAATTATGGCGGAGAGAACTGGTTAGAAGGGATGACATGTTTGAAATTGATGGATCACAAATAATGAGTAAGAATGTATTTGTTGCTTCAGGGCACCTTGATAATTTTTCTGATCCTGTAATAGTTTGTAGTAAATGCAAGTCCACTTTTCGAGCTGATAAATTTATTTTAGATAAAACAGGAATAAATGTGCCTGAAGGAGCTTCCAATAATGAAGTTGACGAGATATTAAATCAACATAATTTAAAGTGTCCAACATGTGATTCATCATTTCAGCCCACTGAACGATTCAATATGATGTTTAAAGTAGGAATTGGTCCTAGTAACGAGGAAGCGTATTTAAGACCTGAAACTTGTCAGGCAATATTTGTAGACTTTAAAAGGATTTTTAAAATTATGAGAGGAAAACTTCCCTTTTCAATTGCTCAAGTAGGGAAAAGTTTTAGGAATGAGATAGCTCCTCGGCAAAGTTTATTGAGACTGCGAGAGTTTTATCAAGCGGAAATCGAAGTATTTTGTAATCCCAATGAATTAGACTCTCTGTCAAAATTTGATGAAATTAAAGACACCATTTTAAATATAAACGATGGTTCTGAGGTTTTTAAACTTACGGCTAAAGAAGCAATAGAGAACAAAATTATTCCTAATAAATTAATTGCTTATTATTTATCTATTTTAAATGAATTTTATGAAAAGACAGGTATTGATATGAATCAAACACGTTTTAGGAAATTGTCTGATAAAGAAAAAGCCTTTTATGCAACAATTGCTTTCGATTTTGAGTTAAAAACGAGTCTAGGCTGGCTAGAATTGGTGGCATGTAATTACAGATCTAATTATGACTTAGATCAACATTCCAAAATTAGCAAAGAAAAAATGGAAATAACAGATCCGATTACAAATGAAAAAGTTTTGCCTCATGTATTTGAGCTTTCACTTGGAATAGATAGAAGCATATATTCAATTTTAGAGAATTCCTTTTTCGATGACCATGAGAATGAGAGGGTCATTTTAAAGTTAAAGCCATACCTTGCCCCCATTTTGGCTGGAATTCTTCCCTTAGTCAAGAAACCAGAATTAGGAGATATCGCAAAAAATATTTACAATGATCTAAAGAAAGACTTTGACATGTATTATGATGAATCTGGATCTATTGGTAGACGATATCGAAGGTTAGAAGAAATAGGAGTTCCATTTGCAATAACAGTTGATTATGATACTCTTGATGATAAGACTGTAACGGTTCGATATAGAGATACTATGCAGCAAAAACGTATAAAAATTAAAGACCTTAAAAGTTTTTTTGTAGAAAATAAAGATCCATAATCATTATTTTTAAATGGAATCTAAAAATAGAAAAACTAGTAGATCTGAAAACAAACCAGAAAAGGAAGTTATACCTTCCGAAAAATGGCTAGTATCATTTAAGAACCACCATAATAGTAGAGCAAGTTTGTTACCTAGAATTATGATACGTCAATTTTACGCTCAAGGGTATTATGAAGCATATGATATGATAAGATCCTATGCAGAAAAACTATCGTTGGAAATAATGTGGTTTAAAGAAAAACGAAATTGTTCAAGTTTGTTTATATCTAAAACGTTCCCTCTATTAGAATCAATTTGTATCTATTGTAATAGAATATTCAATGATTTAGAGCCTATTCCCTGTTTAAAAGATGATTGTATCCATATGTTTTGTTCAACATATTGTTTAGAAAAACATATCAGATTGAAGCACGGAGTGACAAAATAGCAAGCGAAATCATTTGCGTAATTCAAAATAAAACTACACTTCAATGAGCTTCGCATCAAATAACTGTTCCAAAAGTTGAACAGTTTCTTGTTCCACTTGTTGTCTTGGAATTCCTAATTTTTCGGAAAAATAGTCTGTAAGTTGATTAATAGTTTTTGTACCATCGCAAGATTCCCAAAATCTAACTATAGCATCATTGACCATAAAACTTTTTTCATCTTTATTCATTAGGATTAAAGAACCGTCTTCCGATTTCATATATGAGCCTATTTGTTTTGGATGAGCTTTCTCATAATCTATTTGAAATCTGAGCTTTGGTTTTCCAAAGCCTATGGAATCTCTAGCCGAAGGATCCATTTTATCAATAGACCAAGGAGGATCCCATACAATTTCTACATTGATATTTCCAATTCCTTTTATTTTGCCTACATGCTTTTTAACATCATTAACCATAGTATTATGTAAAGGACATCCTCGTGTTGTCATTGTCATTTTTATATTAACATCTTTTTCTGCTTCAATTTCTACACCATAAATTAGTCCTAGATCAACAACATTTATCGGAATTTCAGGATCCATGCATTTTTTTAACTGAACGTAAACTTGATCCTTACTTATTGATTCTTTTGACATTTATATAATTTAATAAGAGAAAAAGATGATAAAAATGTTATTAATAAACATTGTTTCTTCTGTTTAAGATGAAAGCAGAAATTATTCCATTAATTTTTTAATATTTTTCGTATAAGGAGGTGAAACAATTCCCTTCTCAGTTATTATTTTTGTGATTAATTTTGGAGGGGTGATATCGAAGGCAGGATTGATAACTCCAATGTTTGGTGGAGCAATTATTTGTTTACCGATTCTGATAACTTCATCCTTTGAACGTTCCTCAATAACTATATCTTTGGGCATATTCTTCAAGTCAAAAGTAGAAGAAGGAGCGACTACATAAAATGGAATAGAATGTGTTTTTGCTAATACGGCCAACTGATATGTACCTATTTTATTAAAAACATGTCCAGTACGTAATATTCGGTCTGCTCCGACTACGACATGTTTAACGAGTCCCTTCGCCATTACGTATCCAACAGCAGTATCAGGAATAAGACTTACATCTATTTTTTCATGTTGCAGTTCAAACGCAGTTAAACGGGAACCTTGCATTACAGGTCGAGTTTCTGTTGCAATAACACTAATTTTTTTACCTGATTCTTTGACAGCTCTTATAACTCCCAACGCAGTTCCGTAAGCAACAGTAGCTAAAGATCCTGCGTTACAATGAGTCATTATTGTATCACCATCAGAAAATAACTTGGCGCCATTTAGTCCCATCGATTTGTTTGTAGCTATGTCCTCTTTAGCCATAAGTAAAGCTTCGTCTAAGACAACTTTCTTTATTTGTGAGATATTACCAAGATTCGTTATTTTTTGCATTATTCTATCAAGTGCCCATTGGAGGTTAACTGCAGTAGGACGTGTTGATCTTATTAATGAATATGCAGTAGATAATTCCCTTAAAAAAATTTTTAAATTACTCGTTTTACTATTAATTGCTGCCAAGGCTAAGCCAAATGCTGCAGTAACTCCAATTGCAGGTGCTCCCCTAACAACAAGGCTTTTAATAGCATCTGCAACATCGACGGAATTCATACACTTTACATACGATAACTTAGTTGGTAGTTTTGTTTGGTCAATCAAAAGAAGATAATTATTCTTCCATTCAATAGTTAGAAGTTGATTAGATGGTGTCTTCAAGTTATACAATAGTTTTAGAATTCTCTCAATTAATATATTTGATTGAATTAATAATCTAATTCAAATTACCTATCATCGAATAATTTACCCCTTGAAGGTTATCTGCCTTAATGATACCTCTTCCATCATACAATACACTTTTTCCTATATTGGTATTACTTAATTTTTTATATTCCTCATGATCCGCAATAATTATAATCAAATCGGCTCCTTTTATTGCCAAGTCGAGCTCATTAATTAGGAACATATTACTATATTTAGAGAAAAGATCATCTTTTTTAACAAGTGGATCATGAATTCTAATTTCTTTAACTTTTAGTTTCTGTAACTCTTTAACTACGTCATAAGTTGGGGATAACCTTGTATCAGAGACACCACCTCGAAATGCTAGTCCTAATAATGTTACTGTCAAGTTTTTGGAACTTTTGGACTTAAGCAGTTTTAGTGCTTGTCTAACACAATATTTGGGCATGGAATTGTTAAGTAATCTACCTGATCTTGTTAGTTTACAATCAACATGAAGAGATTTTGCAGTTTTTAGAATAAATTGAGGATATACTGGAATACAAGCTCCTCCTACTCCAATACCTGGTTTATGAATATGACAAAATGGCTGAGAATTTGCAGCATAACGCACCTCCCAAAAATTAACTCCGAGATGTTCAGAAAATATTGCTAATTCATTTGCTAAGGCAATATTAACATCTCTGTATACTCCCTCGAATAATTTTTCTGCTTCTGCGGCTTTTATATTACTCATTGATATTATTCCCTTTTGATAAATAAGAGAAAAAATCTTTGTACTAATTTCTAAACTTTTTTTACCGTATCCAGCAACAACTCCAGGATACCTTGTTTCGATATCCTCTATTGCCCTACCTTCATAGATTCGCTCAGGATTATAAATCATATAAAAGTCATTTTCTACGGCTAATCCGCTATATTTTTGTAATATTGGAATAACTATCTTTTCGGTTGTTCCAGGAGGAACACTTGGATTCAAAGCGACGACATCATTTTTCTTTAAGCCCTTTCCTATTGCCATGGCTACGTTCTTTACTGCAGATAAATCAGCAGAACCATCAGCAGCCAGAACAGGAACACATATCATTTTAAGAAAAGAATCTTTAGATGCTTTAACTAAATCATCATAAATAGATAATTTCTTATTGTTAAGACCTTTTTCAAATGCTTCGTTGACACCAGGTTCAGGAATAGATGTTTTTCCTTGTCTTGCATATTCTAAAATAGACGCCGATTTATCAACCCCTATTACATGGGCACCTGCACGCAACCATGCCGCAGCAATTGGAGAACCAACATGGCCAAGGCCATATATTGAAATTTTAAATTCACCAGAACGAATTTTACCTTCTAAGCTTAATAGTAATTGTGAAATATTATCATCATCTACTATATCATTAATATTAAATTTTTTCACGTCTTTTTTAGTTGTCATAAATTTCTAGAATATAAGGCAATATTTGTTTTTTTTTAATTATATCAGAGAAAGGCAATGTAGCGACCTTTTTTATACCATAAATAATTTATCTCCCTAAATGGCAGTTGAAAATATTGTTAAATGTAATAGATAAAGATCCCGTTATTAGTACACTTGGTTCTCATTGTTCATTACAAGTTCTAAAGGGGGCTAAAGATGAAGGTTTTAAGACATTGTTACTATGTGAAAAAAAAAGGGAGAGTTTTTATAAAAGGTTTAAATTTATAGATGAGTTATTTATTATTGATAATTTTAGGGATTTATTAAATAAAAATATAGAAAATGAATTATTAGATAAAAAAATAATTCTAATTCCACATGGAACTTTAATATCCAATCTTAAATTAGATGAGTTGGAAAAGATCAATATACCAATATTTGGTAACAAATGGATTTTGAGATGGGAAGCTGATCGAACATTAAAACAAAAATTGATGACCGAATCAAATTTTAATACTCCATTACAAATTAATAAAAAAAACGAAATTAAAAATTTATGTATTGTTAAATTACATGGGGCTGCAGGCGGTAAAGGCTATTTTCTTGCCTGGGACGAACAAAGTTTTGACGAAGGATGTAAAGAGTTGATCAAACAAAAAGTAATAAAATCTGAAAAAGAATTATATATTCAAGAATATGTTTTAGGAGTACCTATATTTTTACAGTTTTTTTATTCTCCACTAAATAAAGAAGTTGAACTATTAGGTATAGATAGGAGGTATGAAAGTGATATAGATGGCATTGGGCGAATACCAGCACATATACAGATTAAATTGGATCTTGATCCTTCGTATAACGTTATTGGTAATTTCCCATTAGTACTTAGAGAGTCGTTATTGCAAGAAGTCTTTTCTATGGCTGAGAATTTTGCTGAAAAAACAAAAGAACTAGCCCCTCCTGGCATACCTGGTCCTTTCTGCATAGAGGGAGTTTATGACAAAAATGGCACATTTGTTACATTTGAATTTTCTGCGAGAATCGTAGCAGGTACAAATCTCTTTATCAATGGATCACCCTATTCGGATCTTTTATATAATGAACCCATGAGTATGGGAAGGAGAATAAGCAGAGAAATTAAACAAGCTATTAAAGTGAATAAGGTGGACGAAATAGTAACCTGATTTCATATTCATTATCCTCCAGTCATTCGCGTGAATTTGTTTATTTTCTTTGATGTGAGTATATAATCTAAGTTTGCCAATGCAACATTAGCTGACTTTTTGACTTCCTCACTTGGATCACTTAATGCAGTTACCAATACAGGTCTAGCAGCCTCAGAACCTATCACTCCCAATGCAACAGCAGCTTCATGTCGAACAAAAATACTCGGATCATTTTCAACTGCATAACTTAATGTCTTGATGCCACTTGTAAATCCCAACTGTCCAAGTGAAAAAGCGGCCTCATGTCTTACCAAATCATCTCCATCCTCCATTAATGCTTTACTTATGGTTTCTACTGCATGCTCCCCGCCAATATCAGCAAGAATACAAATAGATCTAGTACGAATGACAGGATCAGGATGAAAGGATAATGTACTAAAAAATTGAATATTGTTATTGTTGAATTCAGTTTCCATTTCTCTTATTAACTCTAACCTATCATAATTTTCATTATAATTAATATTCACGCTAAATTTATCTTGATTTTTAAATTCAAGTCTTCATATTAATCTTTCATAGGTTATTATATTTGTAAAAATAAGATAATCTTATGCGTCTAAGATATTGGCATCTTACTATATCTGAAATTTTAAATGCAAAATACCCTACTGATAAGGTCAACCATTGGGAAATAAAGTGTTTGTATGGAGAACATGAACATTTTGGAATATATTGGTATAAATATGGAACTCCATTTGATAAAGAGCCTGTTCATGGAATTTGCTTTTACTATAATGAGATACCAGAGAAAATTGTTAAGGAGTTAACAGATTATCTAGTATCAAAATTTAGTGGAAAAATTTTAAGTAGGCAATCAAGAGTATTTCTTGAAGGATCAAAACAAATTTACGATTCTTATCATATAGGTCAATTAGCCAATGAGGTTAGTTTGAAGTTTTCAATTCCAGTTGAAATAACTTTAGAATTCGAAAAAGTTACAAAAGAAGAGATAGACGATAATAGTTTTAATTTTCCTGAAAAAAAAGCATTACCAATAGTTGGAATTGATTAGAGAGAGAGTATTAATAGTAAATTATCATCAATTTTTAGAGCTCATTTGATATGATTTAAAATAGAATTTAACTTGGAAATTAAGGTAGACATACTGACAGGCTTGCTTATAAAGTCTACAACATCCAATGAAGGAATAACTTTACTGAACTCTTCTTTGTTTATTTCAAATGCAGTTATAAATACTATTTTCATACTAGGGTTACTTTCCTTAATCCGTCTATATAATTCGAATCCATTAATCTTAGGCATTCGAATATCTGTAAGAACCAAATCATAATAATTGTTTGAATTTTCTTTTAGAGAAGCTAAAGCTGATTCTGCATCGATAAATATTTCTACCTGAAATCGGTTCTTTGATTCAAGCCCTCTTTTTACAATAGATAAAATATCTCTTTCATCATCAACAACCATTATCCTAGGCGGTATGTTAGTAGTTTTAGAGAGATTCACGCCTATTTAATTTATAAGTTCCTACTAAAAATGTTATCTATTCTATAATTGAGTTACACTAGTTTTTAGTTAAATTAAAAAATACTCTGTGTATGTCTGGAAAATTGATATAACAGTTATTTGTTTTTTATACAATGAAAAATTTGAACCAAGAAGGGGTTGATCTTCTTAATGCCGAAAAGATTAATGAATTTAATAACTATCGGATTCACAACCTTGTTTATAAACCGAATTTAGATAATCAAGATTTTTCTGGAAAAAATCTTTCCTTTGCGTTTCTCAATGGAGCATTTTGTAATAACACTAATTTTTCTCATTGTATTTTGAAAAAAACCAACCTAGTACAAGCGGAACTAAATAATTCAAATTTTGATAACTCTGACCTCACTGATGCATTGTTCATGTATGCCGAAATGAAGGAATGTAAATTACGAAACTGTAACATGAATAGATCTAATTTTATGTGGGCAAATCTACAAAATTCAGATTTGAGTAAAAGCAATCTTTCAAATACAATTTTCATAGAAGCAAACTTACGACATTCACTTTTAAATGGGTTAAACAGAAAAAATGCCTTTATTAAATCAGCTAAACTTGAATTTACTGAATGGAAAGAATGAGGTTCCTCTCTAATTCCGTACAGTATCTTCCTATTGAATTATTTTAATACTAAAAGGAAGGTTTTTTATATACTAAGATATGTTTTGTGATGTTGTATGATAATAAGGTAGACTTGAAATCTTTAATCAAAACTTTTAATAATTTTCCCAAGGATGGAGTGGTTTTTAGAGATATAAATCCATTGTTCAGGGATTCTGTGGCAATTCAAGCGATTGCTAAAGAGTTTATTAAACAAGAAGAGTTGTCTAAAATCGATTTGATAGCAGGAATTGAGTCTAGAGGATTTACAGTTGCATCTTTATTGGCTAAAAATTTTAACAAAGGAATTATTCTGGTGAGGAAAGTTGGCAAGCTTCCAGGTAAAACAATAAAAAAAAAATATGAAATTGAATATGGTAGTTCTGCGATCGAAATACAGGAGGATGCAATACAAAAAGGTCAAAATATTCTAATTGCTGATGATTTAGTTGCTACAGGTGGAACTGCCATCGCAACCGCTGAATTAATCGAGGAAATGGGCGGAAAAATTTTTGGTTTTGCATTTATTATAGAATTAGTATATCTAAAAGGAGGAGAAATATTAAGAAAAAAAGGGTACGATGTTCGTACATTGGTGAAATATTTTGATTAAAAATTTAAAATATAAATCAACAATAGGAATACTCGGGGGTACGGGGTTATATGACTCTAATATTTTTAATATAGTAGACGAAATTAAAATTAATACTCCATATGGAGAAACATCAGATAGAATAACGATTTGTACCTATAATGAGAAAAAAATAGCCTTTATTCCTCGACATGGGAAAAATCATAGGATTCCTCCCCACAAAGTAAATTATCAAGCAAATATTTGGGCGATGAAAGAACTTGGTGTTAAAGTAATTCTAGCACCATCAGCAGTAGGAAGCCTCCAACCACAATACAAACCAGGGGATATAGTACTGCCTGATCAGTACATAGATTTTACAAAAAAAAGGATATATACCTTTTACGACGGTCCGGTAGTTTGTCATATCTCTCAATCTGATCCTTTTTGTCCTGATTTGAGACAAACCATTATAAAGGATTTAAACAACTTGCAGTTTAAGTTCCATCCAAATGGTACTTATATTTGTATAGAAGGCCCAAGATTTTCTACTAAAGCTGAATCAAATTACTATAGATCTTTACTTAAAGCTGACATAATAGGAATGACTTTAATTCCAGAATGCATTTTAGCTAGAGAAATGGAGATGTGTTATGTGTCCATATCTACAGTAACTGATTATGATGTTTGGGCGGAAGTTTCTGTAAGTTCAAAGGAAATAATTGAAACATTAAGTAAAAATGTTGATAAAACGAAAAAATTGTTGCTAACAATTATCCCCAAAATAATGGAGGAGAGAACTAAATGTAATTGTTCAAACTCATTAGAAAACGCATTAGTTTAATGAATCGATGCATCATTATAATTTTTTATTGAATCCATAAACAAGTATAGAATTGATTATTATTAACATTTTAAATTTCAAGTTACCTTGAGAAGAGGTATATACATATTTATCAAGGTAATTTGATATCTGGAGGAAGATTAACATCACCTTCAATTAACTTTCTCTGTATAGTGAGTTGTAATTTTTCTGGATCAATTTCCATTTTTTTTAGTTTGTTAATAGACAAATTAGATAATTTTAAGCTAATATTGTGTCCTCCAATTCTCCCAAATGCAATAGCAGAAAATCTGAAGCTTTTATTTTTAACAACAAAATATCCAGTCAATTTACTCGCAACTTCTCCTCCTGATGAGTTATTTATAAAAACATCTACTTTAAGATCATCATTATCTCCAAATCCATACATAGTCTATACTTCTTTAGTAATTTCGATACTCCGATTTATATTGTTTTCAACAAGAAAATTCCACCAATCTTTATCGATTATCTGGTAGTTTTTTACACTTGTATTAATAATTGTCTCATCATCAGTATCAAAGAATTTAAATTTCCCTTCTTCCAAAATTTTAATTAATTTCCATCTATCTTTACCAAAACGATTTCTATTAACAGCAACTGCCCATTTATTCCCTTTTTCTATTCTAGGCATACCTATATAATCTGCTATATCTAGGATGCCTAACCTCTTTTCCTCGCAAAAAAGTTCCTTCGTTATAGCACTTCTCCAAATATCTATTGCTCCTATGGTTTTACCGTTCTCATTTATATTAATGACACCAAAATAAACGATCTTGTCATTTGTTTTAGAATCATTTTCAATCATAGAACTTGATATTTTTTGTTCTCCTTATTTAGTTCTTGCAGCATCGAATGGTTGTTCTAACATGACTGCAAGATTATCAATTACTGAATTTTTTTTCCAGGGAATATCTTTTTCTAAACACAATCTTTTATATCTATTTATTATAGCAAACCTAGGATGAAAGGTTTCAAACACATTACTTGAGTATTCAATTACCATATTTTTATTAATAAGTGATTCTATGATTTCTTGACAGTTTGACCTATCTAAATTTAATTCTAATGAAATATGTTGCAGTTCCATTCTGCCTTTGCTTATTATAAGCAAGAATATCTTTATTTCCAAATCGGAAAATTGAAGTTCATTTTTGAATACATTATAATATTTATCATTTAAAATCATTATAAAGGTACTTTAACTTCATATAAAATAATTTTTCTGTTCAATTACTGGTTATCTAATTTTTAAAGGATAACTTCTATAAATTTTTTAGAAAACTATATCCTTGAGTGAGAATTTCCTTCGCATTTTTATAAGTAAGCCTTTTTAAAGCATTTTCATAAGGTTCCCATACGAAATCTGTATGCTCTGATGACAATACAACATTCGTAGCTTTGGTTTCAGCTAAAAAATAGATTACTTTTTTAGAGATCTTCTCGTTCTGACGTCCATATTTATAAGATATCTCCTTCTCAAATCTATCTATAAAAACAATATCACAAATACCTGTCTCTTCTTTGATCTCTCTTCTGGTTGTCTCTAAAAAAGTCTCTCCTTTTTCTTTATTTCCTTTTGGAAAATCCCAATGGCCTTGAGAATACTGTAATAAAAGAAACTTTATATCTTGATTTTCAATACAATAAACTAAGGCTCCACAAGAAATTTCGTTTCTCACAAAAATTACCATCCAGATCGAAATATTTTTTAATTTTCTTCCGAAGATTCGCTATTGGATAAATGTTTCTGAACTTGACTGGGTAGATAATCATGTATTTTCAGCCATTCTTCTTCATCCATAAAATAACTACAATACCATTTTTTTAGATCAGGATCATAAAAACCATGTTCATGCATTTTCTTAATATAGCAATCTTGGTATTTTTAGTTGTTACTTTACTTTCCAAATCTCCTTATACGATTTTGATAAGTCCTTATAGCACGCATAAAATCGATCTTTCGGAATTCTGGCCAAAAAACATCCATAAATACCAATTCACTATATGCACTTTGCCAAAGTAAAAAACCACTTAACCTTTTTTCTCCTGATGTTCGAAGGATTAGATCGGGATCAGATTGGGGAAGATGAGAAGTATATAGACATGATTCAATGATCTTTTTATTAATATCATTAATTTTTAATTTTCCTGAAGTAACCATTGAAGCTATTTTTTTAATAGCATCTACTAACTCTTGTTGTCCGCCGTATGCCACGGCGATATTTAAAAACATTGAATTGTATGAAGAAGTTTCTTCTTCTAAGATTTTTAGTATTTGTTGTAATTTTTTGGGCAATAATTCTATATTTCCTATAGCTTTAATTTTCATCTTTCGTTTATGAATTCGGTTGTCATCTTTAAGTTTAGTTAATTTTTTACTTAATAAGTCATAAATATTAGTTAATTCCTCATTTTCCCGTTCAAGATTTTCATTCGAAAGAACATAAACTGTAGTGATTTTTATTTCTAAATCATATATCCAATTTAACAATTCTTCTGCTTTCTCAGCACCGAGATAATGAGCTTTATCAATTCCAAAAAAATGATATTTAGCCCATCGTCTATTTCCGTCTAAAATTATAGCGATATGTTTTGGTAAAGGATCTCTGGATATCTGAGACTCCAACCAACTTTCATATATTTTATAAAAACCTGATAACTTAAATATTAATTCAAATAAAATTTGACTAGAAAAATTTATCATTTTCATTTAATATTTTTCATTAAATTATAAAGTGTTTAATACTTATTTATTTTATTTTATTAAATACTAATTTTTAAGGGATTCTCCACCCTTTCTATTTCTGTAATATTGATATAAAAATGTGGCTGCAACCAATGTTATAGCTAAGCCAATTAGTAATGAAGAAATGAGATTAAATGGGCTAGTTCCTTCAGTAAGTACTGAGGTAAATTGTAAAATTGGGTAGTACAACAAAATCAATATTACCAATCTAAGAATATCAGACATAGTTTTAATGCTTCCTCTAAACCAATTACTCAATAAGGTTCCAGACAAGATAGTTCCAATCCCAATCCATAATAGCAATATAGTGCCTCTCAAAAAACTTCCAACTATCGCTTTGTTGGTAAGAATTTCAAAATTTGTCATATCCTCTCGAATGATTCCCTCGGGTATATGTGATAGACCATTCACTATAGATACAACTATAATTAATAATCCAGAAACTAAAGAAAAAATCCTTATGAAACTTGTAGGGGTTGGCTTACCAAGCGCACTTATGGATTTATCGATGTCAAAGGCACGTATGATAAAAGCACAACCCAAAATGCTTAGGACTAGTGCAACGGCTTCCCTTGTCAATCCAAAAATAGTAGAGATTCCACTCGCTAATAACAACGCACCTGGAACTCCTAGAAAGAATTTTGAATACCTAGCATCATATACCAACATTTTGATATATTTAGCAAAAATTGCATAAGAGTACTCTACACTTCTACTATGTTTAATCACCACCCTTTGTACAGATATTATTGGCACTAGAGATTGGATTACTGGTACCACAGTCTCATCATCTTCACCGTCAGAAACGATTACAGAGGCATCTGCCTTGTATTTATCTACTAAATACTTTATTTCTGCACCGATTTTTTCGTCTCCTTCTATCCCTCTATTATATCTTCCTGCAACTAGCGCAACTTCCACGTTATATCCTCTGTTCAAAAGATCTTCGTAAGTCTTTACAGCAGCAAATATGGCATTAGAATCAGAATCTTCAGGATCTTCAATGGCTAAACAAATACCAGCATTGATGCATGAATCCCTCCCTATAACAGGTGTATCAATACCACCTTTCGATCCAATATCATCATCTCTATCGATACCCAGTACAATTATACAGTTAAAATTCTTATTTTGCCTTGTTATTAGATCTCTTCCTAAAAGATTCTCGCCATTATTACCATTTGACAAAAAAGGACCTTCTTATTTTAAGATTTTTCACATTAATTAATTTATCTAATAATAATTAAAAATAATGAAATAGCCTATTATTTCAAATTTTGTGGTTTAGATGGCAGATTTAATTTACACAATTATCGATAATCAATATCATTTAATCAATAATTTGATCGTGAGATTATATCACTAAAAGTTGAGTATGGTGCTTTTATTTCATGGTTTATAAGATTATTACTACATATATTGCAGGTCATTATCTTCTTTCCATAAATTGATCCTTTGATGAAACCAAGGATAAAAACTAGTATTCTTGTCTTCAAACTGTTTCTTGATTATTTTTGCAATTGTTTTAGATACTTGTCCAGGTTCTCCATATATTTCCTTCTTATTCTTTGATTTTACTCCAAAATCTTCAAATTTATCATATAAATGATTTACCATTGATGTAATCCATTCAGAATTTATCGGAGGAATCAATAAATTGCTTTTAGCATCAAAAATTGTTTCAGGTCTGTCTGTGTTTAACCTTATAGTAAGGGATAGCACATTTTTAAAATATAATAGTTCCTCTTGCATGGAACCTGAATCTGTCATCTCGGCCCAACATCGTCCACTATCCAGGAATTCGATTACTTGACCATACTCTTTCCATAATGGGGTGATTAAGAATTTGTTAGGAAATTCATCTGCTAGCAATCTAATTTTTTCTTCTAGACCATAGAATTTTAATGCAGACTTTGTAGCATTGAGCATAACTAAGACGACTTTGTGATCCGAATACTTCACAATATTTACTAAGCCATGGATTATTGACTTGAATCGATGTTCAGTTAAATTTTCCCTTCTATGAATATCCATTCTAATCCATTTTCCTTTTTCTAATTCTGGATATATATCAAAAATACTTTGAGACACTTTTTGTTTTCTTTTAAGATATATAGCATCTACTACCGAATTGCCAACAACGTGGACAAATTCATCAGGATATCCTTCTTTAACAAGATTATCTTTATTTAATTGTGTAGGAGCAAAAAAATATTGTGTCCCTGCAGAACATATCCAAGTATCTATTTGTTCTGGAAATGGTTCTTCTCTTGCGATGAACCATTTTCCATCAAATTGTTCTTGAATATATTTTTCTATAAGATCCAATGTGGGTTCTTGAGTTATTTTTAACTTCTTCATGATTTCAGGACTCATCGATCTTAATCCTGCCTCATTTTGAGCTACCTTTTGACCCATTCCAAAAACCCAAGCCAATGGTGCTATACCTGCAACCAAAGTATCTCCATGAACAACAGGAAGCAATTTCGAGGTAGAACCGAATTCTCCTTTACAAAACCGACCAAAGGATCCAAATTTAAGTATCAGTTCACTAGCTTTTTCCATTAGATCTCCTCTAATCTGCAAGTCACAACCAACTGACTCTTCTAATTTAAATTCTTTAATCCCAAAACCTAAGATATCATCAAAATGTTGACCTGTGTCTATAACAAAGACTGGGAGTTTTTCTCTTTTAGCCTCAACAACCAAGGGAGCCTGTTTATAGAAATCTGGTTTCGTACCGATTACCACAGAAAGTAATGGACTATTTTCTGATTTAGCTACATTAAAAATTTCTCGTAATAAAGTACTATTTACTTTAATAGGTAAATTCTGTTTCGATATCTCAATCTTCTCGATATTTGAAGTCTTCAAGTAAATCTCCCTGTTTTATTATTTTTCTTTTTAGATTTTAAATAAAAAATAAATCCAATAATAAATATTGCTAATCCCCCGGCTATAAAAGTATAAGGAACTAAAACAATAAGGGGATGAAAAAATTCAGCAGTAATCCTAGAACTAATAGAAAGAGAAATTACCATCCCAATGATTAATACCACTCCAGATAAAGCTAATACTAGACCAACTATTCTACTACCATAGTTTTTTGATAAACCAAATGATATCCCAGCTAAAATAATAGAAGGAACACCAGAAATAGATAACGTCTTGACTATCACTCCAGGCACATCAACATATCTCTCTGGTCCTTGTCCTTCATTACCAATTAAGGCATTATAAAATGAAATAATTAATAAAACAAACATTATTGCTAAACCGAGAGATGTAATTGACAACCAACCCTCTAAATTAAGACTAATTTTTAATATAACTTATTCAACTCCTACTAACTTTGCAATCTCTTTCCTTGCAGCTCCCCCCAATTTTGCGGCCGCAGTTTCTGGTAAAACATTATTTACGAATACACCAAATCCCTTTTCTAAACCAGTAAGTTCGTAGATATGTGGAAAAATTTCGATATGCCAGTGAAATTGTCTGCTATTCTTCTTTTCTGGCGATAGCTGAAATATGAGATTATATGATGGATTGTTTAATACTTGAGACATTCCTCCTAAAGTGGATCTTAAAATCATAGCAAGGTCAAATATTTCTTTCTGAGATATTTTTGTTAGTGTTGTAGAATGTTTTTTTGGATAAATTACAAATTCATAAGGATAAATCGAAGCCCATGGACAAAACGCAACAAAATGATCTGTAGCAAGTATTTGCCTAGGTCCATCCAGTTCAGTAGAAATTGCAATACATGAAGGACAATTTCCGTTTTCATTAACATATCGATGTGAGGATAATGCTTTAGATTCTATAAAAGGAGGAACTTCCGAAAAAGTGACAATGTCAATATGAGAATGATCAATATTTGTTCCGCATTTATTTCCTTTGTTTATATAAACAGAAACATATGTAACTTTTTTCTGAGAATAGAGCCATCTTATTCTATCTTGCAGTACTAAAAGAACATTACACCATTGTTCCACTGAAATGTTAGAAAAGCTATCATTGTGGTTAGGAGTTGCTACCAAAACCTGATGATATCCATATGCTGGCTCGCTATACAGGGGCTTATCAGTGTACAAAGTTGAATGATTTAAAGCAATTATAGGAGTATTACTATTGAAAACCCTGACACTCCAATCTTTAACTATATTTCCCTCAGAGTCAGATAATCGCTGGAGAATTCCGCTTTTAATTACAAGGGAAACTATTGCAGGAGGAGTATTATTTTCATTGCCTGGACAATATGGGCATATTGTGAGTGAAGGATTATCATTTTTGCTTTCCTCTAAATTATTTGGATAAATTACAAATTTATCCATGACATAGTCCTTTCTCAATTCTCCCAAGGTAATCTTTTAAACGTCATGGTTTCCTTTAATTAAAGGTTATGATAATTTCAATATTAATAATGTATGCCTATTAAATGTTTTTTACCTAAATTATTCTAGATTATAACAATATTCAACATTTTAAGTTTTGTTTTCTTACAATCAATAAGTTTAAAATATAGTTGATGTTTTGATAAAATATTATGACAATGCCAAAAGGTTTCGGATCAAATGTAACTCAAAATGGAAAAAGAAATTTTAATGATTGGTGGAATACTGTTCCAGCAGATTTAAAGCAGAAAGCTAGAAAAGGAGATGAGAGTAATAAACCCTTATTGAATCAAGTAAATTATGTTTTGTTACATCTTCACCTAGCTGGAAAGCATGATGCTAAGCCCTCTCACGATGAATTGAAGGATTGGCTCCATAGCGGACAAGTAGACGTAATGAGAATGATTAAAAAATAAAAATTATACTTTTATCTTTTTTTATTATTTGAAATTTTTTATATTAATAAATATATCTTAAATATATTTTCATTATAACAGTATCAATCGCTTGAAGAAATTATGTCAATATTAGTCAGCTGAATTAATACCTACTTCTGCATATACAAATTGGGACTCAAACAAATCTGATGATTTTTTGAAATAAGAAATATTAAGTATTGAAATTTATCATATAATCATTTAAATTCTTCTTGCAATATTTTTTTCTTTTTACTAAGTTCAAAAATTTTATCCGTGTATGCAAGAGCCTTTTTTCTAGGTTTCTTGAAAATGAGAGACTGAACAAGAAGATGGTTTTCAGGAATAACCATTCCGGTTTGATCATCAGAATAAGAGATTTTCAGAACATCATCTTGTGTTCTCATTACTTCTTCGTGAATATGAATCATGTTGGTATCACCATGAGCAAATCCCATATCAAGAGCCTTTTTTCTTATCTCTGCAGTACCCTTTGCACCGCTTAAAATTGCTACACCAAACTCTTTTGAAAAAATTTCTAAAATTTCATTTTTGGTGGGTGTTTTATCTCTAAATCTAATAGACATTTGATGTAAATGCATCATTCGTGAAGGTACCTTATAAGCATCCACAAATAGTTTTATGTCGGGTATGAAATTGTGCACATCATCTTGATGATGAGGATTCTTATCCCATTGTATAGAATCCTTTACCTCAGTCAAATCTTCCAAATCCGCCCATCTTCTAATCAAGGTAACATCATATCGAGTAATTCTATCACCAAAATGGTCAATTAAAGGTTGAATCACTCTGCCCATTCCTGATACATTACAACTACCCTGAATTACATAAGACTTGTCCAATACCTTGTCATAATTAACCCTAGAATTGTGAATAATGTCAGCAACAGAATATTTGCCTTCGCTATCTTCACCACCTTGAAAGATAGCCCTTTTTTTCATAGGCAGATAAAATTTTTGTTTATTATTAAAACCCAACCCTTCCTTTGAAGCATCTATTACGATATCACTCTTCTTAATAGCTTCCTCTATAAAGCCAGTAAACTCCAATTTATTGTTCTTGAATTCTTGTTCGAGAGATTGTGGGATAAAAATACTATACCCTTTAAGGATCGCCTCTTTTGCGCGTTCGTCGGCCTTGTACTTTGCTATACCAATCAAATCTACTTGGCTATCTAAATTAAATGCAGTAGCTAGCCTTCTTCCGATATTACCATAACCATTAATAAATAACTTGACCATTTCAACCACTAAAATCTTCTTATCTTACTCCATCAAAAGTATAATATATTTTTATTTTGAATTTTCAACCCTTTGAAATGTTTAAATGGACTCACATTATTCATAAATTATACTCTGAATGAAGATTTTGATTATCGATAATTATGATTCTTTTGTTTATAATATTGCACAAACACTTGGAAAACATAATATCACAACTTTCGTTTACAGAAATAACAATATTACTCTTAATCAAATAAAAAAGATGAGTATAGATGCTATAATCATATCACCTGGTCCAGGAAATCCAGAAGATAAGAAATATTTTGGAATTTGCAATAATGTTATAAAAATTTTAGGAAAAGAAATCCCAGTTTTGGGCATATGTTTAGGACATCAAGGAATAGTTTCAGCTTTTGGTGGGAAAATTACCAATGCCGGTACCACTAGGCACGGCAAAACTAGTAAAATATTTTATCAATATGATCCATTATTTGAAGATGTCATGAATCCTTTTGTTGCTACACGTTATCATTCCCTGATAGCCGATAAAGAAACATTTCCTAATTGCTTAGAAATAACAGCTAAATCAGTGGATGATAACGAGATCATGGCTTTAACCCATAAAAAATACCCAATCAAAGGGGTTCAATTTCATCCAGAATCAATATTAACTGGTGAGGGATCTAAGATATTAAACAACTTCATTTCATTTATAAAAAAATGAAAAATATAGAAATTAATGTTAATAATATATTAAATAAAATTTCTTCAGGAAATAATTTCTCATATAATGAAGCCAAATTGATTTTCGAAAAATTAGTTGAGGGAAAAATTATAGATTCTGATGCTTATTCTATTCTCAAAGAGATTTCATTGAAAGGAGAGACTGTAGATGAAATTCTTGCAATGATTGAAATTATTAAGCATTTCTCTATTACAATTCATCCAAAGTTCAAAAATACTTTATTTGATATTTGCGGTACTGGAGGGTCTAAAATCAAAACATTTAACATTAGTACGGCTGCTGCAATTGTTGCAGCCTCTGCTGGCTGTAATATAGCAAAACATGGTAATCGTTCGGCTTCTGGAGTTTGCGGAAGCGCAGATTTTTTGGAATATATTGGAATAAACTTGGATAATCCTCCTCATATGGTATCTCGTAGTATTGAAGAGATAGGCTTAGGTTTTTTGTTTGCTCCGTTATTTCACCCTGTATTAAAAAATGTTGCAAAATTAAGGAAGACAATAGGTATGAGAACAATCTTTAATATTGCAGCACCATTATGTAATCCATGTGACAACTTGAGTGGACAAATTATAGGTGTATATAATTCGGAATTACTAAATAAATTTTCTGAAGTTACAAAAAAACTAAATAAAAATTATATAATTGTAAATTCAAATGATGGCATCGATGAAATATCTAATACTGGCAAAAACAAATTGGTTTATGTTATCAAAGGAAAGATAAGCAGTATTAACCTAAATCCTATAGATGTTGGAATACCGCTTACATCCTTGAGTAATATTACTATTAAAAATAAGAGAGATTCAATAAAATTAACTCTTAAATCTATTTATGGGTTAGCACGCAAAGAAATTGAAGATATCGTTGTCATCAATTCGGCACCTGCATTGGTTCTATCTAAAATCGCCAAAGACATTAAAGAAGGTGTTGATATTTCGAGATCTGTAATTAGAGAAGGAAAAGGGAGAAACAAGTTAAGGGATCTAATTGCTTTTTGTGGCAATAAGGATAGATTATTGGAAATTGAAAAGAATTTTAATCTAAATTAAACATAGATAATAGATAATACAAATGCAGATTAAATATCATGATAGTATTTAGCCAAAAATGTGTGTTATTTATAAATGACAGAAACCCAATCTGGATAATTTTTTTCAGATAATCAATTACTTGTAGAGTGAGATTTTCAAAAATGATTATAATGACTTCATACAAGAAAACCCAATACTTATGTAATTTCCTTTCTCAATATGATAGAATAAAATTTAGTTTCAAATTTTTACATTTAAAAACACAAAATCTACTATATACAAATTAAATAGTTTTTCTCTGGCGCAATTCTGAAATAATGCAAATGCTTATATGAGTTCATAAAAATATGATACGACATTGAGCTTCCAATTCACAATATTAGAAGATAAGTTAAACATGATGTTAAATAGGAGGGAACTAAAAATATTTTTCAAGAGCGCAGCAGGAAAAATTAGTAAAATTGAATTAGTAAAGATGATATCAAAAAATTTTAATGAGGATGAAAAAAAAATTTTTCCTATTTCATTAGCTGGTGAAAAAGGAAAAACAGATGTTACTGCTACTCTTTTTATCTACGAAAATGATGAAATAGCAAAAAATCATCTTCCAAAGTATCGACTATTGAGAAAATTATCAAAAGAAGATAGAAAGAAACTCATTGATGATGAAAAAGCAGCAAAATTGAAAGCCAAGCAAGCTGCTAAGGCAGATTCTAAATAATAGTGGTGAACTGAATGGTAGATAAAAAAAACAAAAAAGAGTCCCAAGTTTATAAATTCTATAAATTAGAGGGTAATTCTATCGAACGTCTCAAGAGGGATTGTGCTAGGTGTGGAAAGGGAGTATTTATGGCTGCACATAAAGACAGACTAACATGTGGTAAATGTGGATTTACTGAATTTAACAAAAAAAAATAAGCTAGATGTTTTATTCTTATCTTCTATGATTAAGGTTCCCTTGAATATTAATTTTTTTCTCAATTAAGAATTAACAGAAATAAATTATTGAAGATCAAGAGAATATCTTATTATTATTATGATAATTTTTGTAATTATGAAGCGTTCATTTATCTATGAGCATTTAGTTTTGATATTATCATAAAATCATTATGCAAGTTAAACTATCATCTACACAAAAATATATCAGCATTACAACTAATTGAATTGCATCAAAAATCTCCTTCATGTCTTTTTAAATTTGCATAAAGGGTTGAATCATGTTATCATATACGATTTTCATAATATTATTCGATAAAAAAATAGAGCATAAAAATCCACTGTGATATAGTGTAGATTGGGTTATTATCCATAAGCAATTACACGAGCAATAATTTGAATTACTATATACTGTTTTCCTTGAAAGATAAAAATTAAATGTGTCTCCTTAATTATTGAGGTATTCTAATATTTTAATTTATAGTGTGGAACAAGAGAGTAGATTTTATAAAAATTTGGGAATTTTGTCTTAGGAATTGTTTAAAGTAAAATTATAGATATTTATGAGAAATTTTAATATCAAAATTTTTATAGCAAACTTTAGCCGGTGAATGAATCTACCTTTGTAATAAAAAATATTATGATATTGAAATGTTCATAATATCGAATTTTAAACATTCACATTGATTAGAAAGTATTGATGAAATATTTGGTTCAATGAAATTTCGTCCTTCTATAAATTGCCTCAAGAAAAGCCCGCTGTCACATTCTATATTAATGATCATATGGAAAGGGTCAAGCCTTTTGAATCGAATATAATAAATTTTTTTATTTATTATTTTTGATTTATAACAATACCTGATGATAGAATTATTTAATTTCATTAACTTGGTAAGATGAATTTTATTTATTGGATTTGATGCTTTTATAAATATTTTATTTTTAATTCTAAAATTCCTTTTAACATTTTCTATAAGATCTTTTTTTTCTATAATTTTAAAGGAGATTCCGTTATCAGTAAAAATTTTATTAATTTTTATTGTCCTATTACGAGGATTAATAAACTGAATCATAAATAATCTACCTTTACCTAGAACTTGACTGTTATCATCTTCGCTTCCATACCAAGTAAAAACTATTCTATCAGATCTAATAAAATTTGATAAAGTCTTTTGGATTATTGTTTCAATTGATTGCTTTTTCAATATTTTCTGGTCATGAACATCAAAATGACCACTCGTTAAATCATTTTTTTCTCTTTGAGCCATAAATTTTTTCTTGGTATACCTTCCTAGCAAAAACAATGAACGAGATAGAATCGTAATAGAATATTCATTATTACCAGAAATAAATAGATTAATTTTTATGTCAGGATTTTTAAGATTTAATTTTTTCTTTGATAACAATTTAAATTTGTTCCTAATTTCATAATTAAAAGAAGTTTTTATATCTTCGATATCCTTTAATTTAAAAAGTGACCTTATATAATCCTCTTTATCAAACATATAATAAGGTAATGATGTGCCTATAGTAAATGAACGATAGCTATATTTTTCTTGAAAATTAATCGTATCGAATATTTTATGTGCAATTTCATTAATAATACTGAAAATGCCTTTGCAAATAAAGCATTCTACACTAGTTATTTTACTGATATATTTTAAAGTAGGGAAATTCCTTTTCATGCATGTATAACATAACGGGTATTCAGCATGAAAAGAGTTTGAATAATTCAGGTATTTTGAGTGACCCAAGATTTAACCAAAACCAAATCTTCTCAACATTCCATGCATTTGTCTTCCTTTTGCCTGTTTCATCATCGTTTTTGAATTATTATATTGTTTTATCATATCTTTCACCTCGTGTTCTGTTATTCCAGAACCACGAGAAATTCTTTTTCTTCGCGCATCATTGATAATATTAGGATCTTTTTTCTCATCTTTTGTCATTGACTGTATTATAAACCTCCATTTTTCAATTTTTCCTTGTAATACATCTAATTGCTCATCTTTTACCATTCCAGATAATCCAGGTAAATTTTCTATAACGTTTCTAAATCCCATCTTATTAACATTTTCCATTTGAGAATAGAAATCCTCTATCGTCATTTTTCCTCCTAATAGTCTCTTAGCCTGAGTTTCATCTGCTTCAATCTCTAGACTCTTGGCCATATCTAAGAGTGCTTTGATGTCACCCATACCAAGCAACCGTCCAACAAATCTAGTTGGTGAGAATAATTCTAGATCGTCTATACGCTCTCCAGTACCTATAAAACATATTTTTGCTCCTGTAACTGCGGAAGCAGCTAAAGCACCACCACCTTTTGCTGTTCCATCTAATTTTGTTATTATTATCCCTCCAATAGGGGCAGCATCATGAAATGCTTTTGCCTGATTATAAGCTTGCTGACCAATTGTTCCATCTATAACTAAAAGAACTAGATCAGGGCTTGTAACCTTATGCATTTCATTCATTTCTTCGAGTAATCCAGATTCTTGCTTATGTCTTCCTGCTGTATCAATTACTATTAAGTCCAAATCTTGAGATTCATAATATTTTAATCCATTTTTTACTATGGAAATAGGATTCTTATTTCCCTCTTCTCCATATACTTCAACTTTAATCTTTATACTATTCATTTTGAGCTGTGTAAGAGCGCCAGGTCTCCAAGTATCAGCGCCTATTATGGCTACTTTATACCCGTGCCGTGAAAGCCATCTAGCTATTTTAACGGAACATGTAGTTTTACCACTTCCTTGGATTCCCAACATCAATATTATATTTTTTTTTCCTGGTTGAAAGTTAAAAGAGTCTTCTGGAAGTGATTGAGCCTTGTCTATATGAATAATCTGGTTGCCGGTATATCCCAAGAGAGACGAAATTTCATTGTATAAAATTGTAATTATATGATCTTTTTTCGTTAAGCCTTTTGGTGGCTGTTCGTTTAACGCTCTTTCCTTCAGATTTTTTGTTATAGAAAGAACTTGTCTTACATTAACATCAGATTGTAATAATGATCTTTGTATATCCTTAGACAGCGAATCTATAAGTTCTTCATTAATATCAGATGCCCCAACTATTTTCTTTAAGGCACTCCTTAATCCTGTCCTCAGATTATCTAACATTTACTTGTCTAATAATATTATTTCGGATATTTCTACTATACCTCTTTGACCATCCCAATGTATTCTAGAGTCTAAAATTTCCAATCTTTTTCTGAAAATGGGACAGTCTAGAACTATTGTTTCTGCTTCGCCACCTTCAAAAGAGATATTGAACTTATATTTCACACTCAACTTAATCAAATCCTGCAAAGTTGAATGATTTAATGTGATCCCAAGTAAATTAGAGTCTAGACCCATTGAAGATACGCTTATAATTTGAATTACGAAATTATTTTTCAGTAATTCATTCATATAATCATACTGATCAATTTCCCATAATGGAGAAATGAGTTTTAAGTCATATTTTTCACATATTTTGTTAAATTTATTTTTTTGATAATTCGAAGCTATTCCACCATGAACAATTCCATCAATTTTATATTTCTTATTTGCTTGATCAATTAGTTCATCTAATTTGTCGCATTCATCATTAATCGATATTGAATTGATTTGTTTCGTAATAATTGGAATTTGTAATGCTTGAGATTGTAACTGTGTTGTCCAAATATTTGGAAAATGGAATAAATAGCTTTCATCAGAATGTGGAATTAGAGTTAAAAGACATTTGACTGTCAATCCCCAACGTTTAGCCAAGTATAATGAATAAGTACTATCCTTTCCTCCTGAAAATAAACATGCTACTCTCAAATACAAAAATTACAATAAATTACTAGTATTTATTAAATGCACCTAATTCAAGGGTCAAATATTTCGCTTAAGAACATTTCGATGGTTCTGCGATCTCAGGAAATAAGATTATTAATTTTTCGTGCTTTTCAAGAAAGTCTAATCCTATTTTAGTGGTTTTATATAGTCCAGTAATTTTTGAATATTCGATCAGACCTGTATTCATAACCAAGGATATATATCGAATAACTTGAGAATGAGATATTGATGCATTATTCATGATAGTAGTTTGATATTCCCACTTGTCTTTTGCATTACGAAGAATCGACGCTATTACTTCGATATCTGCCCGATTTTTCATTTAATTTACGGTTTCCCCCATTTCAATATGTTTTACAACAATAAATTAACTCATAAAAAAACATTTGACAACTAATAAAGACCAATTTGTTTGAAAATTTATAACAATTTCCCTATTTTCAATAAGTAACACCTCAGTAACTCATAATCTTCTTCATTTACAACGTATCAGACGGCTCTTCCTATACTTCATCGGCGTATGTATATTATCATTTACTAAATGTTAATAAAAACATTTTGTAATTATCTATTAATCTTAAAATTAAGTACATGATATCTCTAGTATTATTCTAGGATTCATCTATTTAATTATTGTATTAAAAGAATGAAAGGATTGAACCTCCTATTATTGAAAATCTTCCTGCATAAAAACTAAAGAAATAAGTTTTGGCTAGCGATATAAGCTGCTGGAATCTGCAATAGAAGATTGAATCTATTGGAAGCTGTAACATGAAACAGCTAAGTATATTTATAAAAGTGAATCATAAGATGGGTAATATTTCACTAAATTCTTAATGAGGTTTCAAGAGGAATTTCCTGTTGAAGGTTCGTTATTCAACTTTCAATTGCACATTAAGGTATATAGTAATATTCGGGGGTTAATGATTCAAGTTGTTATTTTAAGATATAGGAAGGATTTATCTGGACCTACTGAAACTAGACATATAAATAAGCAACTTAAGAATTGATCTTGTTTCTTATTTTAAAGAAGTAATCAAACGAAATTAGGCGAAATTTATATCGTTTATCACTCTGACATGTTAAGAATAAATTCAGTTTATCTCGTTATATTTAATTATTAATTTGACAGAGGATACACTAGTGAATTTAACAATTTAGTAGCATTGAGAGTTACTTAAAGTGGCGAGTCCAATTTGATAATACTATATACAAGAGTGTAGGAATCGCTAGTAATGATTTGAAAGATTTGTAAGACAATAAAATTTCTTCCAGTTTTTAATCCCAAAACTTTTGTATCCCGCGAGCAGGATTTGCCCCATAATAACGAAATAGTTATTTTGTTTGAGCCTGCGACAATTCGGTTTCTGTTAATGTGAGCCTGATAGGCTGAAAATACGGTTAGCTAAATAAGCCAACTACTACAGCCGAAAGCTCTACCAGGCTGAGCTATCGCGGGATAAATCGTTTGATATATTTATTATATATAACTGTGTCTCATCTAAAGAATTCAACACTAATGACTATATTAAAAATTTAGAAATGTTTAATGAAGAATAAGTTATAATTTTATCAGCACCTGATCGTTTGAGAGCGGAAATTAAATTTAAGATATACATAGTTTCATCAAACAAACCAATTGTAGAAGCCGCTTTTATCATAGAATATTCCCCTGATACGATCTGAACAACTAAAGGGATAGTACATATCTTTTTGATTCTATATATGAGATCCAGGGACGACATTGCTGGTTTAATCATAACCATATTTGACCCTTCGTGAATATCAGTCTCAATTTCTCTCAGTATTTCCCTTGGATTGTGATACGGTACTTGATATGTGGATTTATCTATTTCATTGGTTGAGTGAAAAAACGTTTCTGATCTGAAGGGCTTGTACAATGATGAAGATTGTTTCGCAGAAAATGATAAAATTTTTATTTTATTATAACCATTGATATCTAATTTTTCTTTTATTCTTTTAACCTGTCCATCCATCATGGATGATGGTGCAACAATATCTACCCCTGCTATTGCATGACTCAGTGCAATATCGGATAATAGTTCAATTGTCAAGTCGTTATCAACTACTTTTTTTGTCTTTTTAAATAATCCACAGTGACCAGTATTGTTATATTGACAAATACATACATCAGTAATAGTCGAAATTTTGTTTCCAAAATTTGATTTTATCAACTTGAGAGATTTTTGTACTATCCCATTTTTGGAATTTGCTGCTGTACCCATAGTATTTCGTAGCCTTGGTATACCAAAAAGAATTATAGAATGTACACCACTTTCAACAACTTCTTCTAAAGTTTGGATAATCTTATTATACGGAACTTTAAAAATTCCTGGCATAACATTTAACTCTTGAAATTTATTACTTTCATCAACAAATAAAGGAAATATCAAATTGTTTTTACGTAAATTACTTTTTTTTGAAAACTCATAATAATAATCATCATCATAGTGTATCATTTCTTTTTTCCTTTAATTTCCTTGTTTCGAAGAATCTACTTATTTGGTATTCGATTTATTATCCATATCATCATTATTTAACGTCCATGGAAACCATCTACCAATAATCTTTCCCCAATCGATTCTAAGATATAAAAAAATTATCAATATCAATACGCTAATACTGAGCCCAACTCCTATATACAAATAAATAGGATTCGTATTGTCGGAAGTTAACACTTCAACAACTGGTCTGCCGAAAATAACACTACCAAAGACAATAAATTCATTGAGAATGAATTTTCCTGAAAAAGTAGCTATCGCAAATTTGGCTGGATTATATTTTGCTAACCCAAGTGGAATATAAACAACATCATCCGGAATAGGAGTCAATGCCGCAGCAAAGGCTGCAGGCCAACCATATTTAGACAAAAGTTTTTGGAGAGGAAGCATCCTTTTTTTAGTTTTAGTGCTCAAAATATTTCTTCCATAGTAACTGACATAAAAAATTATTAATTTTGCGATTACTGCTCCTACTGCACTAAAAAGAGAGACCAAATGGGGATCTAGGTTCTGGTCAACACCTGCGGCAAATAATACAGGGAAATATGGAACAGGAATAAATACAATTATGCTAGCAAAAAACGTAATAATTAAAATTCCAAAATATCGACCTACGTTGCCATATTCCTCATATCCAAAGTCAAAAAAAGTGAGTATATCATTAATGCCATCCAAATATTGAGACTCCTGTGTGTTTATATTTTGTGTAATTTAAGTCAATAATTTTCATTAAAAATCCAGCTCTGGAATTATAAAATCCAGATATCATACTATTACTTTGACAAGGAAATAAATTAATATGCTTTAGCTAAAATTACCGTTTTTTTTGAATTTTCATTGCAATATATACATTTATTCTCTGAAGAATATTTCTCAAATGGAATAAGTCTGATATCCGCACCTGTCTCAATTTTTATGTTATTTTCACATTCTTCTTTTTCACACCAGTCTGCCAAAATAAAGCCTCCCTTTTCATTTAATAATTTCTTCATTTCATCATAATTAGTAATTTTTACGATATTATTATTTTGTATAGTATTAGCCTTTTCGAATAAGGATTTTTGGATTTGATCCAAATAAACATGTAATGAATTGATACAGTCTTTTCGTTTAATTGATATTTTTTCTCCTGTATCTCTTCTAACAATCTCTAAATTATTATTGTTTATATCCCTCAAACCAATATTAATCCTCAGAGGTACTCCTTTAATTTCCCAGTCATTAAACTTCCAACCTGCTGTATATTCTTCTCTATCATCAACAATTATCCTCAAATCGAAACCATTTAATTCAGCAAATAGTTTTTTAGATTCTTCAATTACTATAGCTCGATCTTTCTTCTTAAAAATTGGAACTATCACAACTTGGATAGGAGCTATCTTAGGCGGTAAAATTAAACCTTTATTATCACCATGGATCATAATTAACGCTCCTATCAATCTCCAAGAAATACCCCAAGAAGTTTGCCAAGCAAAATACTGTTTTGAATCTCTACCTAAAAAACGGATTTCAAAAGGTTTTGAGAAATTCTGACCTAAATTATGAGAAGTCGCCATTTGCAATGCTTTTCCATCTGGCATTAGTGATTCAAGAGTGTTAGTATATAGTGCCCCGACAAATTTTTCTCTCTCTGATTTGATCCCTTTGAGAGTTGGGATAGCCAAAAAGTTTTCAATAAGAGATTGATAGTAATTTAGGATTAGCAAAACCTCTTCTTCTGCCTCTTGTGGATTTTCATGGACAGTATGGCCTTCCTGCCAGAGAAATTCTGAGTTTCTGATAAAAGGTTTAGTAGATTTAATTTCTGCACGTAATGCTGAATTCCAAAAGTTAATTTTCAACGGAAGATCCCTATAGCTCATTATCCATTTAGAAAAAATTTGATAGGCTAGAGTCTCAGAAGTGGGTCGGACCGCTAACTTGTCAGGTAAAATTGTATCACCTGCTTTAGTGACCCAAAATACCTCTGGAGTAAAACCTTTGAAATGGTCCTTTTCTTTAGATAAAAGACTCTCTGGTATAAGAATTGGTAAGAACCCATTTTGATGTCCTGATTCTTTTAATTTTTTATCTAGTGATTCCTTGATAATTTCCCAAATTCGATATCCATATGGTCTAAGTACAATAAACCCCTTAACTGGTGAATAATCGATTAATCCCGCTTTAGTCACTACTTGAGTATACCATTCACTAAAATCATCTTCTTTTCTAGTTGTTATTCCTATATCTTTTAATTCTGACAAAAAAATCCCTTGATCTAAATTTAATTGTTATAATGGTTCACCACGACAATACACTTGTCCCGATATTCTACTATGAAAATTCTTGCAGACGTAACATGGGATAAACGATATTTCTCTTTGAAGAACAGGACAATCTACAGACTCCATTTTCATTCTTTTTAGCATTTTAGGACTAACCCCTTTCAATTTAAGTTTTCCTTTATCATCCATCATTCCTATACTCTTTAATTCATTTTTGACCTCGTCGCTTAGTTTCATTGTTTTATCTGATAATTTTATCGGTACGATAAATTTTGTATTGGAATCATTAACAGTATTAGGCTCACTCATATCTTTAGTTTTTAATGATAGAATATATGATGTTTCCTATACTATAAAAAAACTAAAGATAAATTACTTTAGTAATAGATATTATAGTGATGAATTCAGAAATTTCAATTTCTATCAAAGATAGGCCAATATCTGAAATTCTTGAAAAATGCCTAGAAAAAAAGAGCATCTCACAAGATGATGCCCTTTGCCTTTTGGAGTCGAAAGACATTACATCTATTTTGAAACTTTCCACCTTATTAAAAACAAAGTTTAAAAAAGAGGTTATTACTTATTCTCGAAAAATCTTTATTAATATAACTAATCTATGTAGAGATTTTTGTTCATATTGTACATATAGAAAAAATCCATTCGAACCGTCTACAGTTATGATGAAGCCTACTGAGATAATTAAATTAGCAAAAATTGGAAAAAAATTTCATTGTACTGAAGCTTTGATTGTTGCTGGAGAAAGGCCTGAAGATAGGTACAAGGAAGCAAGGAAATGGCTAAAACAATTTGGATATAATTCATTGGTAGAATATGTAGTCGATATATCTGAAAAAATTGTAAAAGAAACTGGCTTATTGCCTCATTCTAATCTAGGGAATATTACTAGAGACGAAATGAAACTATTGAAGACATATAATGTAAGTTTAGGTTTAATGCTCGAATCTTCAAGTGAAAGGTTGAGTGAAAAAGGTATGCCACATGAATTCGCCCCTAGTAAAAAACCTAGTAATAGGATCGAAGTAGTTAAGAACGCTGGAAGAATGAAAATACCTTTAACCACTGGGCTATTGATAGGGATCGGGCAAACCCAAGAAGAAATAATTAATGATTTATTTCTCTTGAAATCTATCAATATGGAATTCAAGAATATCCAAGAGATAATTTTACAGAATTTTCAGCCCAAAATAAATACGCGTATGGAAGATTTTCCTTCTCCCACTAACGATTACTTCTTAAAAATAGTATCTATTGCACGAATAATAATGCCTGAAATGAATATTCAAATTCCACCGAATCTATCTCCCACAAGTTATAGTTCATTCATTGATGCAGGAATTAATGATTGGGGAGGAATTTCACCCATAACAATTGATCATGTTAATCCTGAATTTCAGTGGCCAAATATAAAAAAGTTACAGTATATAACCGAATCAATGGCTCAACGACTTCGGGCAAGGTTACCTGTATATCCTGAGTTTATAGACAAACATGACTTTATATCCCCTCAATTAAGAAATTACGTAGAAAACTTTATTGGATTTGATAGATTAGTCAAAGAGGGATATTTAGATGAATTTAGATAGCATAATAAAAAATCTAGATCCCGTAGTTTCGAATATATTGAATAAAGTACTCGATGGAAATAACATAACTCAAGATGAAACAATAGAACTCTTCAATTCTAGAGGAATGGAATTGAATATGATTGCTTTTGTTGCTAACCATCTTTGTAAAAGAAAAACAGGAGACATTGTAACCTATGTCATAAATCGAAATATAAATTTCACAAATGTATGCATCAAAAGATGTGGATTTTGTGCTTTTAGTCGGGATTTCAGAGAAGAGGAAGGATACTTTTTACCTATTGAAGAAATAGTAAGAAGAGCAAAAGAGGCAGAAAAATTGGGTGCAACTGAGGTATGTATTCAAGCTGGCCTTCCTCCGAAAATGGACGGCATGTTATATGTAGATATATGCAAAGCTATTAAAAAAGAGCTGCCAAATATTCATATTCATGCTTTTTCACCTGAAGAAATTCTATATGGTGCGAAAAGAGCTAATTATTCAGTCCAAGACTATTTAAAAATGCTTAAAGAGGCAGGTTTAGGAAGTATTCCTGGAACTGCTGCTGAAATATTGGATCAACAAATCAGAGATAAAATTTCCCCAGGAAGAATAAGTGTAAAAGACTGGATAAAAGTTGTTAAATGTGCTCATTCAATTGGAATTAGTTCAACTTCTACTATCATGTATGGCCACATAGAAAGTTATACACATATTACTAAACATCTTAGCATACTAAAAGACATTCAAAAAGAAACTGGAGGGTTTACAGAATTTGTCCCATTGAGTTTTGTTCATACGGAAGCACCAATGTATAATAGAAATTTTATCGACGGTATTAGAAATGGACCAACTGGAGTTGAAGTATTAAAAATGCATGCCATTGCACGAATTTATTTAAATAACAATATAGACAATATTCAAGTTTCATGGGTAAAAGAGGGACCAAGAATGGGACAGATCTTGTTAGAATCAGGTGCTAATGATTTCGGTGGAACTTTGATTAACGAAAGCATTTCAACATCTGCAGGTGCATCATTCGGCCAGCTATTGAAACCTAAGATGATTAGAAATTTAATACATAAGATGGGCAAAATACCCGCTCAAAGAAAATCAGATTATCAAATTATTAAAACATTCTCAAGTAATAATTTATTTGATGAAGAAATGCTTGATAAATCCAATCCAGAAGATTTTGGGTCATATAAAGAATTAATAAAATTGGATCATTTTAGATTCAAAAAATCTTGATACAGATTATTCTTTATTATAATCTATGTTTAATAAAAATTGATAAATTATTTTAGTGGTAAGATTTATCAATAGTAAACTCCGACCATTAAATTTGTATCTATCAATGTCAAACACAGTAGAAAAGACCTATAAATGGAAAACATTAGAACATAACGGAGTAGCTTTTCCTCCTAATTACATTTTAAAAGGAATTAGTATTAAGGTAAATAATGAAAAATTAGCACTTAATAGCGAACAAGAAGAAATAGTCTATGCATGGGCTAAAAAGAAAGATACTCATTATATTAAAGATGTTATTTTTCAAAATAATTTCATGAATGATTTTAAAAAAATATTACCAACTAGATTCCACAATATGCATAATATAAATGAAATTGATTTTTCAGAAGCCTTTAGCCTCGTTGATGAGGAAATTAAACACAAAATAAGAGAGAAAGAAACAATCCAAAGTTTAAGTAAAGAAGAAAAGAAGAAGTTAGTAGATGTAAAAAAACAAGAAAGAGAAAGACTAAAGAATTTTTATGGAAAGGCTTATGTTGATGGTTTAGAAGTAGAAGTTGCCAACTGGTTAGTAGAACCTCCTGGTTTATTCATGGGAAGAGGATTACATCCACTTCGGGGAAGATGGAAACCAAGAGTGGTTCCTCAAGATGTTATTTTGAATTTAGGGGAAGACGTACCTGTTCCTGAGGGGACATGGAAAAATATAGTTCATGATCATTCATCAACGTGGTTAGCAACTTGGACAGAAAAATTGACTGACAAGAGAAAATATGTTTGGTTACATGATTCAGCTTTTTTAAGACAAAATAATGATAAAGAAAAATACGACAAAGCTAAAAACCTCGAAAAATATGCAAACATGGTTCAGAAAGAGATCATAAACAGAATGATTACGTCAAAAGATGTAAATCAACGTAAAGTAGCAACAGTTTGTTATTTGATCCTTAAATTAGCTATGAGAGTAGGTGATGAAAAAGATAAAGATGAAGCAGATACTGTGGGTGCTTCTACATTGAGAGTGGAACATGTAAAATTTCCAGAAAAAGATGGTAAGAAGTATATCGAACTTAATTTTTTAGGAAAAGATAGTGTCCCATGGCAAAAAACGTTGGAAATAAATTCAGAAGACACGAGAGGCTTATATAATAATCTTCTATTGTTTATGAGAGACAAAGGACACAATAGTGAAATTTTTGATAACATTAATTCTTCTAAGGTTAATGCATTTTTAAGAAAAATAGATACAAAAAAAGTACCAGGGTTAACAGCAAAAGTATTTAGGACTTACCTTGCAACAAAAATAGTAAAAGAAGCCTTAAAAAATCCACCTCTTAATGTAGATGCAGAATCATCAGAACCTAAAAAAATTTATGTAGCCAAAATTGCAAATCTAAAAGCAGCGATCGCTTGTAATCATAAGAAAGGAATTGATCCAAATAACCCTGCGAGTAAAAAGGCATTAGAAAGATTTGCAGAATCGATAACCAAAAAGGAAGAGGCTATTGAAAAAATAAATAATGATATATTGTCTAATAATTGGAAAACAGAAAAACAGAAAAACAAACTAAAATATAGAATGGAGAGAATTCAGTATCAGTTAAAACTCCAAAAAGAAACTCGTGATTATAATTTGGGTACGTCTTTAAGAAATTATATTGATCCTAGGATCATGAAAACTTGGTTAGATTATGTAGGGTTAGATTGGAAAAAGGTTTATACTACTACTTTACAGAGAAAATTTAGATGGATTGAATTATCATATAGGTAATTTGACTTTAAAATATTGAAATCTTTTATTATTGTATAATTATATTAAAATAGAAAAGCTACGGTATTTTTATTCGTTATTAATTTAAAAAGTTTGAGAAATTAAAATATTAATAGAATATATATAACATTCGAAATAACAGGAATGAAACGCTGCTGAGCTTGCCGGAGTGGCTCAGCTTGGTTAGAGCGTTCGACTCATAATCGAAAGGTCGCGGGCTCGAATCCCGCCTCCGGCATTGGGTCTACTTATATTCTGCGACAACAATAAATATGAAAGATAATACTAATTGAAAAATTCTGTTGTTCGCAGAAAATATAAAAAACTAATATATTATATTTGGTATTTTCATTCTCTACGTGATAAATATTATTAAATTTGATAACTTGATGTCATATTATTTATATAACTGAAATAGAGGATAGTGAAAATGAATACAACAGGTTGATACCAAAAAGTAAAAGGTTTGTATTATTAATAGTTATATTTATAATTTTATCATTTTTAGTTACTGTTAAAGCGACAAATAACATTGATAATTTAATCTCTGATTTTTTCTTTCACCTAGGAGGAAATCCTACTATGGATATGTTTATGATTATTGTCTCTTCAATCGGTGACTTATTTACTATGTTAATTATAGGAATGATCTTAACTGTAATAAAAAGAACGAGAAAAATTGGCTTGATTTTTCTAATATCCATTGTAGTCCTATCTATATCTATAATGTATCTTAAACCCTTAATTAATCGGACATCGCCTCTCGAACACTATATTCCGCAATATCAGGTACCTGCCAACTATACTATTGAAAAAGATAGCATGATGCCCTTTGCACAAAATTTATCCTTTCCCTCAAATCATGTTGCACGTGATACTGCTTTTATAATAATTATTGGATATTGGTTTAATTTAGTAAAAAACAATACATGGGTTGGAAAATTATTATGGACCTTTCCTGTATTGATAGGTTTGAGTAGGCTATACCTTCTCTATAATTATTTTTTTGACATATTAGGAGGAGTATTATACGGCATGATAATTGCAGTAGCCCTCGTTAACGTATTGAAATTGAAGGAAGCATTTTCAACAAATAAATTTAACACCTAGAAAATCATCCTTATGCATTTTTTGTATATTCAGAGTTTATTATAATCCATCCAAAATGTTTAGTATCATGTATATATCTAATTTCTCTCATCTTTGTTTTTATTTTTCGTTGTCTCAATTGAGAAGTAAATTCTGATTGAAGATAATAGCCAATTTTTCTTGCTAAATTATTATTGTCTTCTTTCCTTGGTAATAGAATTCTATAACTAAAATCACTAGTGCTTAATAATTTAAGGTAATCAAGGATCATGGTATCACAGACAGATTTTACTTGTTCTAATTTATCTAGTACCAGAGTTTTTTTTACTGGAAATTCTCTCCAAAATGAAGAACTTGACATAAGGATAATTTAGTTTTTCAAAAAAGTTTATGGTTTAAATTAACACAACTTTAGAAAAGATTAGAATCTTTTTCCATTTCTTCAGCTGTAGTAGGCTCTTTGTCAGAATAATATTTGACCATTCCCATCTTTAAGACCTTTAGAGATAGTAAGGCACATTTTATCCTTGCAGGCCCTAAGTTAGTCAATCCAATATTTTCTAATACGTCATCTTTGGATATATCTTTAGCTGTAGTCAAAGGCTTATCCATAACCATCTCAGTTAGCATAGATGCACTAGCTTGGCTAATAGCACATCCCTTGCCATCGAATTTAATATCTTTAATTTGTCCTTCTACTACATTGAGATAAATATCAATTTGATCACCACATAGGGGATTGCTATCGTGGATGACAACATTTGCATTATCAATCTTTCCTTTATTTCTAGGATTTCGATAATGATCTAGAATAATTTCTCTATAAATATCATCACTCAAAGTTGAAACAGTCTAATAGCTTCGCCTAACGCATTAATAAAGATATTGATCTCCTCTTTCGTATTGTAAATATAGAAACTAATCCTGGATGTTGCAGATACATCTAGCTTTTCCATTAACACTTGGGCACAATGGTGACCAGAACGAATTGCAATGGAGTGTTCATTTAAAATAGTGGCCAAATCATGAGGATGGATATCACCTAAATTAAAGGATATAATTCCTCCACGGTTTTGTAGGTTAATATCACCGTATAGTTTTATTTGTTTAAGTTCAGACATCTTTTCTATTGCGTATTTTGTTAACTCAATTTCATGGTTTCTGATATGATCCATCCCTATTTCATTCAGATATTCTAAAGCAGAACTAAAACCAATAACATCAGCTATATTTGGAGTACCAGCTTCAAATTTATAAGGTAAATCATTAAAGAATGTGTTTTCTTTATGTACTTCTTTAATCATATCACCTCCACAAATAAATGGGTCCATTCCTTCTAGGATTTTTTTTTTCCCATACAAAATTCCAACTCCTGTGGGTCCTAGCATTTTATGAGCGGAAAAAGCGAGGAAGTCACAATCCAGAGAGGTGACATCCGTTGTTAAATGAGGAACAGACTGAGCACCATCAACAAATACAGGTATGTTATAAGTATGGGCCAAGTCTATGATCTTCTTGATTGGTATAATATTGCCAAGTGCATTAGACATATGACATAAAGAAATTAATTTGGTATTATTATTATTAAGATAAAATTCTAATTCATTTAAGTTTAAATTTCCAGTTTCATCAATTTTTAAATATTTTATTTCGGCATTTTTTTCTTTGGCTAACATTTGCCAAGGAACAATATTGCTATGGTGTTCTTGTTCGGATAGAATTATTAGGTCTCCATTTTTAATATTCTGTCTACCCCAACTGTAGGATACTAAATTTATTGCTTCAGTAGCATTGCGAGTAAAAATTATTTCTTGAGGAGAATTTGCATTAATAAACTTACATACTTTTTTTCTTGTTAACTCATAAGCATTCGTCGCTTCTTCTGCTATATCATAAACAGCTCTATGTATATTAGAATTATATAAAGAATAATACTCCACGATTTTATTTATAACTGATAACGGTTTTTGGGTGGTTGATGCATTATCGAGATACACGAATGGCTTGCCATTAATTTTGCGAGTCAGAATTGGAAAATCTTTACGTATTTTATTCGTTTCCAACTCGGATGATTGCATTATACTAATTATTATTATAGCAGTAAATATAAATGGATGGAAGAAAAATAAAAATTGCCATTATTTCTCATAGTAATATCTTTGATAACCTGTATTATTATCTTTTCTTGCTGGTCCAATATGTTCCTCCTTCTTTTTTCCATTTTAAGTAATCGTGTATCAAAAGTTTGTGATCAAATGCAATTTCTATTTCATCTATTTTATTTATTGGAATCCATGAAGTTTCATGGGCGTCATCGCCTGCAGTAGGGATTCCCCTAATGACTAATACTATAAAGACAACGGTCATTATGTGTCCCCTTGGATCTCTACTTGGGTCAGAATATACCCCTAGAATGTCGATCGGATGGACCTCTAATGATGTTTCTTCATACACTTCTCTAACAATAGCATCTTCGATGGTTTCCCCTTCATTTACAAAACCTCCAGGTAATGCAAATTGATTTTTAAATGGATAGTTTTTTCGCTTGACGAGTAATAGTGAAGAAGACTTTTGAATAATAGCATCAACTGTAGGAACAGGATTTTTATAGACTTTCAAGAGCTTCTCTCATTGACAATTGAAAATAATATATATGTTTAACCAAATTATTTAGACATGCAGTTATTATGGAGAGAGCCTTGGTTAAAACCCTTGATAGATTACGATATTGATTCTGAAAATTGTAGCTTATGTAAAGGAAAATTCGATGATATATCTTTCGTCACCTCATGTGAATTTTGTGTTATAGGTATTATGCATGACAAATGTGCTAATTTACACATATTAGAAAGTCATATATCCGAATTAAATACAAAAATAGTACAACATAAAGAGAAACCACTACATGATTTTCAATAAATTCTTTTTTTAATAATTATTAATTATTTACAAGTTGTTTTATCTGATGGTCCTTATCAATATCGATGCTATAATAACAAAAATTTATAGTTAAAATTTTAAGTCAAAAATCCTTTAGATTTTTGGGATTAACTTTGAATTTTTTTCTTGAACCTTTTCTCTTAGTTGAGGAGTAGATGATATTAGATTTTTAGTATATTCATTTTTTGGAGCAAAAATAATTTCTTTGGTAGTGTTAAACTCGATGATTTTTCCTGCGAACATAATTCCTATTTTGTCTACCAATACAGAAATTAAAGCAAGATCATGAGAAATTAAAATTATACTTATTCCTTTTTCTTTAAGCTTTTGCAATACCTTAATTATTTGTGCCTGAACAAGAACATCTAACGCAGTAGTCGGTTCATCAGCAATAATAATATCTGGTTCAAGCAATAATGCTAAAGCAATAACAACTCTTTGTTTCATACCTCCACTTAACTCATGAGGATATTTTTGTAGAACAGATTTCTCTAGTCCAACATTTTCTAGAATTGTTATGACTTTATTATTATCATATAATTGACCGTGGGTTTCAAATACATCTTTAATCTGGGATTTTATTGGATATACAGGATCTAATGAATTTAACGCTCCTTGAAAAATAATAGAAATTCTCTTCCATCTAATTTTTGAATCAAATTCTTTATCAGATAACTTTGTTATTTCTTCTCCATCTAGAAAAATACTCCCTCTTGTAATTTTACCAGGAGGTGATATATTTCTCATTATTGCAGAAACCAGGGTACTTTTCCCACATCCCGATTCTCCAGCTATCCCAAGCGATTCACATGATTTTAATTCTATAGATACATTATCAACTGCATTAATACGTTTATTATGTAAAAAGTAAGAGACACTTAGATCATTTATAAGTAACTTATTTTTTAACAAATCTAATACTTGTCAACCCTGAATAAATATATTTTCAATTTTCATAGCATTTGAGCTATATATATATGGACCGACTAGCATTATTGATTGAGAATAGTTGAAAACTCCTATTTGTTCTTTTGATGCTAAAACAGGAATTTTATGTTCAAGATGTGAATCCAAATTAAAAACTGGTCACTTGACAGTCGGAGATATTGAGGCTTCGATGAAATTAACTGGATTAGCTGATAAAAACAATATGATTGATAAATTTGTACTAGTAGGAGCTCACAAAATTGATGAAGGATTGGTGCTGATACTCCCGACATCAGATATTAGTATATTACGTTCGAATTTTGAATTATTAAATTATATAAAAAATGAGTTTAACAATGGTGTTTGGTTCATTGAAAGTGGTGCAACTGAGAGAAGATTTATTGAAAATTTAATATTCCCAGTTAAGATTGCTTCCATCAATTTAGTCTGGCTTCCTGATGGGAACAAACTGACAAAAATAATAATCTCTAACAAGAAAAATCAAAATATTAAAATGGATACCAATTTAATTACTAAAATTGCAAAAGAAATGAGAAATATAGAATTACTCGTCGAGTATATCGATTAAGAATGATCAATATGGAAAAAATGAAATAAACCAAATTAGATATAAATTTAATTGAAAGAGAAGTTTAAAAGAACAAATTTTGCTAAAGAATTAAAAGAAGATACTATTGGACAGAAAGTAACTGTTGCGGGTTGGATTGAAGACATTCGCGATATAGGAAAAATAATATTTTTAGTAATTAGAGATATAACAGGTCCGATTCAAGTAATAGTTGATCCAGAAAAGTTTCCACAAGTTAGGGATATACCTAGACAAAGCTCTATCATACTTTCTGGAACGATACAAAGAAGCAAAGCAAAAGAGATGAAAGTAGAGCTAAAATTAGAAGAGATTGGAGAAATATATTATTCTAAACATCCCCTTCCGATCGACCCTACAGGACGATTAGAGTCAGCAATCGATAAGAGATTAAATGCAAGGGCATTAGACTTGAGAAATGAAAATGTTTCTAAATTATTTGTTATAAGATCTCATGCATTAGAAATTGTAAGACAAACTTTAAGAGAGATGGCATTTCTTGAGGTTAATACTCCTAAAATTATTGCAAGTGCAAGCGAAGGAGGTGCGAATTTATTTGAATTTGATTATTTTAAGAATAAGGCCTATCTTGCTCAAAGTCCTCAGCTCTATAAGGAACAACTGATATTGGCAATGGATCGTGTCTTTGAAATTGCTCCATATTTTAGAGCAGAGAATTCTAATACTGTAAGACATTTAACTGAATTTTATAGTGTAGATATTGAAGGAGCTTTTTTAGATTATTATGATATAATGGAAATAATGGAGCGATTAATAAAAAATGTTATAATAGGTATAAACAATTTAGGTTATCTAGATTTAAAAACAAATGAATTTGTAAAAAAGGCTATAGAGACAAGATTTGAAAGGTTAACGTATCAAGCCTGTATTCAAGAATTAAATGAAAATGGTGAAAATGTAGTATATGGAGATGATTTATCAGATTTATCCTTACGAAAATTAGGTGATTTACATCCAGGTTTTTATTTTATAACTGAATGGCCTCTAAAGTTAAAACCATTTTATATTCTTGAAAACGAAAATGATCATTTTCTCTCTGATTCATTTGACTTGCAACTTGGTTATCTAGAATTAATATCAGGGGGATCACGACAATATGATCCACATAAGATTAGAAATAGATTAGCAGACCAGGGCCTTCAACCAGATAATTTTTCAGAGCACTTAAAGGTGTTTGATTGGGGAATGCCTCCGCACGCCGGATGTGGTCTAGGACTAGATAGATTAATAATGAGTTTAACTGGGTCAATGAATATAAGAGAAGTTGTATTATACCCAAGAGATCCAGATAGGATTAGTCCTTGATAAAACGTATACTAATTTCTTTAAGATGGTCTAAATTATCTAATATAAATGCTTTAAAGTTATTTAAAGAAGTGGAGTAAATTAACCAAATAACAGGATTAAGCAGCATAAAAATTTGGTCAGTTTCGGAAGGAAGAAGATTAGATGGATGTGAATGAAAAATTGAAATAATATCTAATTCCAGTATTCTAGCTTGATTATATGCATTATAGAGATCGTCAGGATTAATATTAAATGCAACCGAAGAATGCAATGAGTTAGTCATTGGCAATATAGATTTAACAATAGATTTAGTATCGACTCTCTTTCCTAACAATATAGCGCAAGATTCGTTGGGTAATGAGCCAATTGCTAATTTTGTGAGCGCATTCAAATGGCTATTATATAATAATATTAATTCCTTATTCATTAGATTGAGAGCATAAGTGTCCTTTATATTTATAGAAAAAAATGAAGCTTGTTACTAGCAGTAATAATAATTCATCAATATCAAAAAAACAGATAAGGTAAATCCATCATATTAATTTGCGATATTAAGTTAATTGTTGTTCTTAATATATAAAAGGAATTATTCTAATTGGAATTTCCCTTTCATATAAGGATGTATCGTACAAAAATACTCGTATTCCTTTTCTTTAAGATCTGAAAGTAAAAGAGTATAATTAGCATTTCCCATTATTATAGATGAGTCAAATGATT
>DASQLB010000212.1:0-3026 GCA_035630235.1 Nitrososphaeraceae archaeon
GAGGGGTATAAAATAGCAAAATTTGTGTGACCTTTCTTTCCTATGCCATTCACTATTTCCATTTTACGAGAAAATAATAAATCACAAAATTCTTTAACATTTCGTAATGTAGCAGAACATGCAATTAAATGCAATTTTTTATTATTTATGATTCTTTCTAATCTTTTAATAATGTAATGGACATTAGATCCAAAAATCCCAGTATATGAATGAACTTCATCTACAACTAAAAATTCCAAAGTGTTCAACAATTTTATAAGCTTTGTATTATTCAAAAGATGGTAATGTATAGAATCAAAATTTGTTAATACTATATCAGGAGGAAATTCGTAGAAATTTTGTTTTTCACTTGCATTTAAATCTCCATCAAATATTTTTACTACGATGTCCATATTTTTTGAATATTCCATTATTTTTGAGAGCTGATCTCGCGCTAATGATTTTGTAGGATATATAAAAACTGCCTTTATTTGCTTAGGACCGAATGCATTGGAGTTATAAGAGAAGTTTACATTTTTGCTATTTAGTTGATTGTTTAGATCATATATCTTTTGTAAAATGGGCAGGCAGAATGCTTCTGTTTTTCCTGAGGCAGTAGGAGCAATAATTACAGTATTTTTCTCACGAAGAATATTGAAAATAGCTTCTTCCTGAAATTTATACAATGTTGAAATATTCCTAGACTTTAATTGGTTTAATATAATATCATCTAACGGTAATTCATTTAATTCTTTTCCTGTGGAGATTTTAGATTCCTCAAACTTGAGTAGATCTACTACATAATCCAAATCTGAAAGTAATATTTCATTGATAAGATGGTTATTGATTTTACTTTTTTCAATCATTTTTTGAATTTCATTTTTAGATCGTACTAATTTTTCTGTTTCAAGTACCAATTTCAAATCATCAAAGAGAGTCACATAACCATTATCAAACCTGTCTAAAAACTCTAGGTATGTTTCGTCTAAACTATTATAAAATGGTAAAACTGAACACACATGGCACTTTTCACAGGTAAATAATAATCTGCCATCAAAAATCCTGGTTACCTTTAAGGAATTTAAAGATGTACAATTAGGGCATCTATACTTATTCACATTAAAAAAATAAATAAAACATAATAAATTGCTTATCGTGCCTTATCTTTTAGATTTATAAGATCTATCTAACTATTTATTCTGAATATGATTAATAGAAACTATCAAAAACAAAAAATTCTAGTTGAAAAATTTATAAAGAAAAATAAAAAAACTGATCATAGCGTTATTTTAAATGAAGTTAATATTGATTATGATACCCTTATCCGAATAATATCAGATCTCAGAAAAGAAGGACGAATAAAGTAAAAAATTGGGTATGTTCTCGATCAATTTTTAATCTTCATAACATATTGTATATTTGAATTAATTTAATTAATAAATATGATGGATATGTTTTTTTAGAGAAATATGTTTAAATGTGACTGTAATATTAATATTCTATAATAATTAAATTATTCGAAAGAATTAAATTAACATCTATTATTGAAAGTATTTACTATAGCATTTGTATTTTTTGCTTGTCTCCAGTTTACAAGATACTTCCAAGGCATTGGTGATATTTAGGTACCAGAAGGGTTTTTTCCATAGTAACCTGAATACAAAAGGTTTAGTTCTTCTCATAGAAGGAAATAGAAAAGATATAATCACAAGTGGTAAAACTCTCCTCGATATCGGAATTCAGCATTTCTAATTATGACTTCCATAACGAGTACATATTTCTGAATTTTTAATCTACATCCCAGAAGAGAGAAGCATGCTTGTTGTTAAAATTTATTAGATCGTTGTCTGTTGATAGATCAAAAGAGGTATACCGCTTAGATTAAAAATATGCTTATGTAATAATATTAATTATTAGATTACCTTAGCTATGATTTCCATCCTTAAATGATGAACTTATTATTGGATTGATTAAATATGGAACAGTATGTTTTAACCATACTGCAGATCTAACAAAAAATGGAACGACAATTTCAGTTCTTTTAGAATAAGCAGCTTTAAGTATAGCTTTGGAAACAGTTTTGGGATTAAGTACATATCCTAACTTGTGAGGCATCTTACCCTTAAATGATTCATTATCAAAGAAATTAGTTTTAACAGCAATTGGACTTACCACGGTAATCCCTACATTTGTATTTTTTAATTCATAGGACAAAGATTCTGAAAATCCTAACACTGCAAATTTAGATCCACAATATGCAGCCATACCTGGAATTCCAAAACTAGCTGCTAAAGAAGCAACATTTACTATATGACCTCGTTTATTTTTTATCATAGACGGTAAAAACGCTTTGATAAAGTAAACCATTCCTAAATAATTTGTTGATGTAACTTTTTCAATGTCTTCTATTGTCTGATCAATCACCTTTCCATAAATTCCAATTCCTGCATTATTAACCAAAATATCAATTGGTCCAATATCATTCATAATATTTTGCCCTACATCATAGACCATTTTTTTGTCTGATATATCGCATGAATATATCTCTACATTGCAATCTGGGTTTATTGTCTTTTTTACTTGATTCAATCTCATAATATTTCTTGAAATTAAAATAATTGTTTTTGCTCCATTATATGAAAAATCGACTGCGGCTTGTCTACCTATCCCAGAAGAAGCACCTGTAATTGCAACTATCTGATCTTTAAATTTCATTTGTATTATTAAATATTACACGTTTAAAAAAGTTCCAGTATTAGACTATAATTGCTATATGTGATTGGAAAATTTCAAGCGTGACTACAATTTATTACCTGACATTGATAGTATGTTCATATTTCAAAGGTTCGGGTAAAAATGTGTTATCAAAGTCTATTCCGGTTACCTCTGCGACCACTCGATATTTCCCTGGGTTACTAAAAACTGACCCATCAATTTTTATTGGGCTTCCAAAATCAGACACATAACTAGCTGAAAGGGTATCATAATTTGCATTTATATTATAATTTTCGAGCCCTTTATTATGAAATTCTAATTTAATTTCTCCA
>DASQLB010000213.1:0-2021 GCA_035630235.1 Nitrososphaeraceae archaeon
TTTGGTAGATATTATTTCAGAAATTAAACATATGCAAGGTATTGAAAAAGTAAATTGGTCAGAGGAAATATACAAAGTACCACCATCAAAGGAAAATGTATTAAAATCTTTAAAAAAATATTGGACCGATAATAATAATAATAAATATGATGGGCCAATAAGAGATAAAATTTTATCTTAATATGACCAAGAAACAGACTAAGTATTTGTCTTGAAAAATTTGAAGACTCATATATAACAAATATAACACAGCTATTACCTTGTATTTACTCTTATTATTTGGTTATATTTATTTAATATCTTTTATGATGAGTTATTTATCATTTTAGTTTGTGAAACATTCACAGTTGATTATTTCTAGACTGAAGAATTGTATAGGTATATAATTAAGTAGTTTGTGTTATTTAGAATTTGAATTGGTTAATAAATAAATATTATTGGGAGTAATAGATGTCTATCTCCTTCGTTCGGAAATGATGTCCAAGTATTGGCTACAATACTTATCTAGGTTATCTTTTATAATTTTTATTCAGTTCCCTTCTGCAGGTAAGAGGCTAATTTCGGACAGTCCCGTATTTGGCCTTTCCCCTTTACCATAATAGTGTCTCGGGGAACGGGACCAAACCCGCTACACCATTTGCTACAGAAGGTGATATATTGAGTTGTCTTTCTATAGAAGAATTTATTTATTCTTCAACTTCCTGGCAATTCTCCCGATAAACATATGCTACTCTTTACTAACATTTTGTTTTGCTAATTTTGTACATACTTCTAAATGATTATGTTCTTCTTTCAATATCTTTCTAACTTGAATTCCAAATTTCCTGCTTTTTACTTTTTTTGCAACAGACGTAAGAACTTCATAATGAGTAACTTCAGCACCTTCAGCTAAACATAAGAATTCTAAAGCCTCTTGTGTATCAGGTTCTTCACCTAGATAGGTCTCCATAATTTTAGATGCTTTTTGAGCAGTTTCTTCAGAAACAGAATTAATATTCGCAACGTCAAATCCTTCATTTTCTGCAATTTTTTCAATTAGTTCTTCCATTTCTCTTTGTTGTTTGTTTGCTTCATCTTTCATAGCCATTAGTTTTTTTTCATGTTCTGCTTTTAGCAATCCTTTTGATTTTAGTTCCTCTACAGCTTTTTGAGCTGCTTTTTCTAGACCAATTGCTTCACCGATTTTTTGTTCTATTAATTCTTTTCGACCATTTATATTTTCATTGTTAATATTACAATAAAGTTTATAACGATATTAATAAATAATGTAATAGCTATAAATAGAGAACTTATTTCCTAGTGTCAGAATTTAAGGGGAGAATTTTGATAATTTGATAACAAAAATAAGGAATAATAAGGATTGTAATCTTATCGACTGCTTCTCCACTTCATCTTTGCTAGCCTTAAGTCTCATTTTATCAATGTATTCCTTCTTATCTGTTTATATTGCCCTAGGACTTGGTAGATTTCATTAGAGCTTGAACTTTTGATTTTAGTTCTTTATCTAATCCTGGAGAAAATTCTTGTGGTGCTTCTGGTAGATTTGGTATTGCTGCTCCTTTTGGAAGTCCATCCAATGTTTCAAGTTGACCATCTTTAAATGGAGATTCTCCATTAAATATTAAAGATAAGCCAGACTTTTCATTTGTCATTGTCCATTGTTGATTATGCATATTCAGTTCTTCCAATTCTCGTACCTCTGGCATTTTTGAAGTATCAACCTTTGGAACTGGTAATGTTTTGTTCCATTCAACTCCTAATGTTTCTAATGCTTTAGCAAATACTTTTTCATGAGCGAGATCTCTTACAATTAAATAAGAAACAGTTGCCCTGTATGCTTTATCATCACTCATCTCATACAATCTACATTTTTGAAGCCTACCTGTTGCCTCCAACATTAAATTATAAAGCATATTTAAAACTAAATTTCCACTGTCATAAACATAAGTTGCAGACCATGGATTTCCTGCAGCATCTACTGGTCTACAACTCTGTCCAGCAACTAGAAAATGATGTATATT
>DASQLB010000214.1:0-4329 GCA_035630235.1 Nitrososphaeraceae archaeon
GCTACAATAATACCAATCTTTTCTTGACATGTTTGATGGATTGTTGGTGCAAACAGAGCAGGTAGCATTAATACTTAAAGATGGTCATATAAATAAGATTATTGTTTTTGAATGTAAAATAAAAATTAATTAAATTAAGAAATTAATCTTATGAATCAGAAGAAGTATAACTCACTAATTGCTTACCTTTCGATAACATAGATGGTAGGTCTTTGTCAATTGATGCTGAATCTCTTGCATTGTCAATCCGTTTTACCAATTATCGATCATTAGCTTGTGCTCATTACCAAATTAAACAGGAATAACAAAATATCTTCGGATTTACATTATCATATTTTTCCCAGATCTATTTTTTCTATCGTCTTAAATTCATTGTTGTAGCATTTTGCGTTGAGAATTCACCATAATCATTTTTGATAATAATCACAGAAAATTATTTTTAATTATTAAAATATAGATTAATTTCAGAACATAGAATAGAATGAGAATTTAAGATATTAATAAATACATTGTACGCAATACTATTTTAGTCATTAATCTATCTTTTTACGGAGAACGGGGCAACAACTGTAAAAGTCAGATGTCATATTCTGGACTTATTCTTGTGTGTTCACACTCAATATTAGCATTCAACGATGTTCAGGCTATGACAATTTATTACTAGTATTGGTTAACTAGGTTTACCGATTTTTAAATACCCTACAACGTAACACATGTTACACTATTCTTCGTCAAAAAAACATAAGGGCCTGAATAGCCATAGTCAATAACCCATACCTGATCTGTATTGGTCCATCCATCCAGGCTATGGCTATTCTATAATAAAAAATAATAGTAATTTAAATTTTAATTCCTAAATTTCGATTATTTATTTAGTATTTCTTTTCTTTTATAACCTTCACTCTTTTCATATAGTTACTAGACAACAAGCGATTCTGAAATAATTATATATGAAATAATTGATTGCTATTCATTATTATTTCGATTGTTATTATTTATTCTCATCTTGATTGCAATCGTAATTTGCTCTAAAATGTGACTTTCCGCTATCTGTAACATATAGATAACCTGCTGAGTCTATTGCTATGTCATGAGGGATTAGAAATTGATTATCCTTACATCCAAGCGAACCCCACATGGTGATAAAGTTGTTTTCACTATCAAATTTTTGTACTCTAACATTTCGTGTATCTACAACATAGACATTACCTTCAGAATCAACAACTATACCATGATCTTCGATAAATTGACCCTCGTCCTTTCCTTCACTTCCCCACATTTTTATGAACTTGCCATTGCTATCAAATACTGAGACTCTAGAATTTTGTCTACCATCCGTGACATAAACGTAATCCTTTGAATCTACTGTTATATCATGTTGATGAACAAATTGACCTTTCTTTGAACCTTCTTTACCCCACATCTTGATGAACTTGCCCTCACTATCAAATTTTTGTACTCTTGGATTGGCTTGATCACTAACATACACATTATCTTTTGAATCTACTGCAACTCCCCATGGTTTTTTAAATTCACCTTTCTTTGAACCTTCTTTACCCCACATCTTGATGAACTTGCCCTCACTATCAAATTTTTGAATATTTTTCCCTGAATATTCAGCAACATAAATATTATTTAAAGAATCTACAGCCATACTTTCAGGTTGCAAAAATTTACTAGGGCCTATGCCTTTTGTACCCCATTTAGTAATAAAATTTCCATCTTTATCAAATTTCTGGATATTGCAATTTTCGGCATCACTCACGTATACATTATCTTGAGAATCAATAGTTATTCCGTGAGCATGAAGAAACTGTCCATTTTTTGATCCTACATTGCCCCAACTATCTATAATATTTCCATCCTTGTCAAATTTTTTTACAAAGTGAAAGTCTGAAGAATAAGAATCAGAACTCAAGTCATCACTAGATGATAAAACAGATTCAATTTGGTTATTTATACAATTCTCAGTATCTGTATCCTCGGAATTTGATTGTGAATAAGCAAGATTATATTCGAATGTAATAAGAACGCCGTTTATTATTACAATAAAAGAGATTGTAATTATTAATTTGTATATTTGGTAAAAATTATGAAGATACAATTTTCTTTATTATACGTTCAAAATGTTATATTAACTTTAACATTATATTTTTAAGAATGTAGTTATCATTTCTTTAACCATTTTCTTATTTTTTCAGAGTATTCTTCAAACATAAAAAATTGAATCAATGATGTTAAAAATATGTCATTTAGTTTATAACTCTAAGGAACAACAGATAGTTTACAGAATCTGATTCCCCTTTATTTAAATATCATATAGAGGGTTAAACTACCGAATTAATATAATAATACAGAATGTATTCATTTTATATAATACAACAACAATAGAACATTTCATTATATGTTAAGATACACAACACGTGTAAGAGTTAGAAATATCAGAGATTATAATTCAAAATAGATAAATGAATCAAAAATTTAATTAATAACGGTCCGTTTTAATTATTTTGCAATTTTTGCAATATAGATTACCTTCTTTATCAATTACCTGTAATTTTCCATGACATTTATTACATAAAAGGTGTTGTTGATCAATGATTTTCTTTCGTATCATAGTAAGGATAAATGGAATGACAAATGTAGTTAGAGAATAACCCAGTAATCGCATTAGCAGACTATTATTACCGGATTTAGGATTATTTCTGTATCGTTTCATAATTTTTAGTATTACTAATATAGAACAGGTTATATTAACGAATTTTCATACGAGTTCTAAATAGTTATGAAAATCACATGTTAAGTTAAATAGAATATCGCTATTATGGTATCTAAAAAGAATTAGTTTGGATAAATTTGTGTTCTTTTTAATTTACAGTGTATACTGCAGTATGAATTATCTCATTGTAGTTAGTCCCACGTTAAAACTTTGTCTCCAATTATAAAATACTATATACATACATAAAAAATCCACAAGAAGAGTTTTACTACTATACTATATCCCTCTTTGACTCCAGTACTACTAGAGAAGCCTCCCCCGAGGATTAATTCTAAAAAAAACAAAATGATCTATAATTATTATATATTATATTTTTAATTTAATTACAATAAGGTAAGCAAGAGACTTAACCAACCACGGCCATCTTCATTTCTGTTTGCTCCATAATGATGGCTATGGTTTTATTCTACCTACCTTTATTATATTGCAGAATGGTAGAATATTTGTCTTAAATTATTAAATATTTTATATTACAAAGGATCTTACAGAACTAGGGATGTAAATCCTGAAATCTGTATAGATGTTAGATATATGTGTTAAACATTATCTTGGTATCTATCTATTTGTTAAATTGATTTCAAATTAAATAAAGAAATAAACCCATACAAAAAAAGTCAAAACTGCCTCCATGATTAAGTACTACAACTTGATTGACATACAATCTATATACAAATATGACTCCATACCTACCATTTTCTTAGCCTCTATTAGTGATAGACTCAATAGTAGTAAATAATAATTTTCATAATAACTTAGTTTATAAATTATCTATAGATCACTAGAATATATTATAATTTCTTATTATTCAGATTTATTATAGTGTAGTTTACAATATCTATCTATCAATCAACCACTAACAAAGTCAAGTCTGGAAAAGTAAAAGCGAAATTGTAAAACCTCTTTGACTTGCTCTTGAAAAGAGATATAAATAAAAATTTAATGATTAAATGTCATTTATTGCATTATTTTATAATAAGAATACTAATCAATGATTGATACAACTAGATATATTTGATATTTCTTTAAATCAATAGTGGCATCAACCTACTCGTCGTATTCAGAACTGAGAGAAGATATTAATAATATAATTAAAGAATGGCATTTCGGAACAGAAGACATGTTTGATAATGAGGATTTAGAATGTATGGTCGATGACATTATGAAGATAATTAATAAAAAATACCAACTACAAAATAGGAACAACGTAATAGAACGTGTTCTCACACCAGAACACAAAGTTACAGAGGAATCTCTTCAAAATAAAGTTAATGTATTTGGGTTACTAATACGTAACCAATTGATTCGCCTGTGTCAAATAGTATATTCCAAATATTATAACAAAAGACACACTAAATTATAAAAACCTGTCAAATGACAGATTTATCTAATGACAATGATGAAAGTATAATATCAACATTCAAACCTTTGAGTAAGAAGAAATAAAACTTAATTCTCTAATTTAAATAATCTAATAAAAGAAAAATAAGATTTAGTTGACTTTAATGTGCTTCGTGATTATGCTTGTCTAACTCTTTCAATGTTGCAAAAGC
>DASQLB010000215.1:0-8070 GCA_035630235.1 Nitrososphaeraceae archaeon
AAAAGGTCCTGAGCTATTATCAAAATGGGTTGGAGAGTCTGAAAAAGGAGTCAGAGAAATATTCCGACGTGCAAGACAAGCCTCTCCATGTATCATATTTTTTGATGAAATTGATTCTATAGCTCCAATAAGGGGGTTAGAAGGTGATAGCATGGTTGCAGAAAGAGTTGTCTCTCAATTACTTACAGAGATAGATGGAATTCAGTCTCTTTCTGGTGTAGTAGTCTTGGCTGCTACAAATAGATCTGATATAGTTGATCCTGCACTATTACGACCTGGCAGATTTGACAAAATTTTATATATCCCGCTTCCAGACAAGAAAACTCGTTACAGTATTTTAGAAATGAGTTCTAAAAATAAACCTCTTTCAAAAGACGTGGATTTCGAAAAGATCGCTGAACTCGCTGAAGGTTTTAGTGGTGCGGAAACTAATTCAGTTGTAAATGTAGCTGTTTCTTTTGTATTACAAAAATATCTATCAAAATATTCATCTCCCGAAGAGGCAGCACAACATGCTTCAGAAGCATCTGTATCAATGGATAATTATGTCGATGCCGTAAAGAAGATAAAGAAGCAACGAGAAACACAACCTGGTCAAAAAGTGACAGTTCCTTACTATAGATAAAGCAATTGATTTTAGTTTGTCTAAATTAAGGAACATGAAAATATTTTTCATTTAATAATCCTCTTTTATTTTATTATAGAAAAAATGTTCATAATACTAAACATACATGATTAATAATTAACATTATGGGTAACGTTTTTAAGTTTTGTTTTTTTACAGTTAACTATTAAAAAGAATGGGAAAAAATTTCCAAATTCAGTTAATTGAAAAAAACCTAAAAACTACAACAAATACATATACATTAAATAGATTTGTTAAACCATCTCAAATTCTTGATCTGGTGTCACAATATGGAACCCCCTTATATCTAGTAGATGAAAATACTTTACACTTTAAAGCTAATGAATTGTTAAATGCTTATAGAAAATACAAAGGACCAAAGAGAATTGCATATTCAGTAAAAGCTAATTTCCTCCCTGCAATATTACGTTCTTTTATGAAGGATAGAATTACATTTGATCTCACATCATTAGGCGAATTATATTTTTTAAAAAGATGTAAGATAGAACCAGAGAATGTTATCTATACTAGTATTACAGAAGAAGAAGAAGAATATGTTCAAGTCTTACGAAATGGGATAACTAAAGTAGTAGTTAGCTCTTTCAATGGAATGACTAATCTTGTAAAGGCTGCAGAAAAGTCTAATGTTAAACCACAAACTTTGATAAGAATAAATCCAGAGGTTGGTGTAAAAGCTGAAATCCGAGCTTCATCTAAAAATGGAAAATTTGGAGTACCATTTAATGGAGGAACCATTGATAGTGCCTTCAAAATTGTTAAACATATTGTGAATAATAAGTTTATTAATTTTGATGGCTTTCACTTTCATTTAGGGTCACAAATAACTAATTTCTCCTGTTATTCTAATACATTCTCAAAACTGGATGCGTTTATTTCTAAAATAAAAAAAGATATTCCTTCTTTTAAGATCAATACTATTGATATTGGAGGTGGAACTCCTGTATTCTATAATCAACCAGTTCCTACTCCTAAACAAATGACTGAGAATTATATCACTAAACTTAATCAATTGGCAGATGATCACGGTAGATTTGAATTGATGATTGAAAGTGGACGATTTCTGGTTGCAGAATCATCTATTCTATTATCAAAAATCGTCAATACGAAGGAATATAATGGACATAAAATTGTTATTGTTGATGCTGGCTATCATGTTTTATTGGATTCAGCTTTAATGAAACAAGAATATCCTCAAGAAGTTGTAGATAGTAATAATACTACTATTTATAGCAGAAATTCTGGCTTATCTCCAAAGAATATTCATGTGACAGGACGATTATGTGATACTTGTGATACATTTCCTTTATCAAGTATATCTAATCTTAATAATGCTAGAATAGGTAGTTATATTTCATTTTATAATGTAGGAGCATATTCTGTAGTATTTAATATGCCGTTTCATTGCCAGACTAAGCCTCCGATAGTTATGAAAACTAGTTCCGGAGATTTTAAATTAGTTAGGAAAGGAACAACATATGAAAATCTTTTTGAAGATGAGGGAGGCTCTCTTTCATAAATTTATCTCATAATTTATATTTGATTTCTATGCTCTCTTTTTTTACTTGATCCAAAGCAATACTGATAATAGTGATAGTAACTCAAATAAAAAAGAAAACAGTGATTCATCAGATTACATTAGAGTTCATTTGATCATCTCTGGAAAGGTTCAAGGAGTATATTTTAGGAAACATACTCAAGATACTTCACGAGAAAATAATGTTTATGGATGGGTTAAAAATTTGCTGAATGGTGATGTTGAATGTGTATTGGAAGGCTTAAAATCTAATGTTGATAAAGTTATGATGTGGTGTCATCAAGGTCCTCCTGGTAGCCATGTAGATAATGTTAAAATAAAATATGAAGAATTTATCGGGAATTTTAATGATTTTAACATTGTATAACCTGTATAAATAATAATTTAATTTACTAAAATCAAATATTAAATTCAATTTATATTTTTGTATGCACTGATAATCTCTTCCTTTAACTTTTCAAAATCTTGTTTGTTTGAAATTTTGTATATTATAGGTGTTTCTTTCCTATTTTTTCTAGTTGCTATTATGATTTCTTCTATAGCGGGTTGTACATCTAGAAAATTACGGAATGCTAATGTTTTAGAATATACTATTCTATGAGGTCTTATATCTTCGACAACATTATCGCCTATCGTTCTTACAAAATTTCTTAATTCTATTAGAATTTTCCTTTGATCCGGATGTAAATTTATAAGATGAGTGTCAAATGAAATTTTAGGTGCATTATTATAGAACCCAAATTTTGTCATAATGTAGTAAACACTTCCTTTTATTTGAAATGTTCTATCTATGCTATGTTAAGTCAAGGTAAGAATGAATAAAATAAGATAACATACCAAAATTAGGTGCAGAACATAATAGAATTATATAATATGACTATTACTTTCCGTTAAGTCTCTATCTATCTAAAACCAATAATAATAATATTCTTTTCAATATTAAAATTATTATATTATAAACATTCAAAAATTGAAACATACTCAATAATTTATTATCATGGTGTATAATCTAGAATGATTATTTATTCTAACAAATTTTTAATAATGTAAATTCATCATGTAACGTAGCAATGGTTAATAAATGCTTTATCTATAAATTTTTGAAATATTATAAGAAAAAATTACAAACAACTTGAAGTTGAAAGTTGAACTGACACTGACACTCAACTAATATTTCAAAATTCTAAAAGATAGATAATTCCAAAATTTGAATTATTCAATAGGAAATTTGTTAAAATATGAGTTGATACATTATTAATATAATATGACAAAATTCTTGGTTGGAAAAGTATCAGATCTTTCAGACGGTAATATGACACATTTAACTGCAGGAGGACAAGAAATCTTAGTAGCTAATGTAAAAGGAAATTACTATGCTATTGGTAATATTTGCAATCATGCAGGAGCCGAATTACATGAAGGAGAATTAAATGACAAAGAAATAACATGTCCTTGGCATGGAGCTAAATGGGATATAACAACTGGAAATTTAGTATGGTTTCCACAAAAACTAAAATCTGCAGGATCTTATCCCATAATAATAGAAAATGAAATGATTTATGTTGATGTTCACTAAATTTTTTCTGTAGATTATTTATTTATATAAATTATTCTGCCTTCCTTTTTTACTATTAATTTATATGGAATTTTTTAATAATTTCTTATATGGAAATATTAGAAGATCGTGATCTTGCAAAATACCTATTTGATAAATATTCTTCAAATCAAAGAAAATGGAATTTTATTATCTCAACCTCTCCCGTAAAGGACGCTTTTTTTGATGCCATTGTTTCTAATCCTGATGAAGTTTGGCAATTAAAAATTGATTCTCTTTACAAACCTAATCCATTAGTAATGGGTACAAAGACAACAACCGATTCTACTATAATTGAAAAGAAACTCGAGAATACTTCACAATTTGGATATAGAAAATTGGAATCAGATGTGCTCAAGAACTTGAGAACTCTTTCTGAAGAGGAAAATAGCAATTCTAGTAATACTATGGATGTTAATTTTCGCCTTAATTCCCTTCTTTCGTCACTCGATCCAGTGAAACCAATTAAAGGACACAATTATCTATATGGGCCTTTTATCTTTACCAAAAAAAGAATGGCCAAGTTCCATAATAAACAAGATGAAATATCTGAAAAATTATCATATCGAATGCATGAAAACATTCGAAGAAAATACTCGTCGTACGGATAACAATAAAATTAAAATTGTTTTATTTCTATTTTTTTAAATTTTGTCTTCTTTTCATCAGTAAATATACTACAGTGAGTAGGATACCCGCAAGTAATACTATGTTTATATATTCCTCGTCAAAACTATAGGAACATTGTGCTTCCTGAAAATTACAACTTAAACTAAAGAAAAGAAGATTCCATATTGAATGGCCGAGTATTGCGAACCATCCTTTTCCACTTATCCATGTTCTTAAACTAAAAAAAAGTGATGGAATTACGAATAACCAATTTGCGTATGCTAATTGATTAATATCTATAGGATATGTACTGAAGATATGTAACATTGCCCATGCTATTCCACCAAATAGTACAATGAGGTTATTACCGAAAGCATAGAACGGAATCCCAAAAAAAATCGATTCTTCTATAGGGCCAGCTAAAATAACCGGAAACATAAAAAGAGGATGATTTGGTTCTTCATATCCAACTATCGAATTATCTATAATTAATGTTCCTATTAAGGAGAAAATTATTCCTATGCCGTGATAAAATAAAAACATTATAATCAAATATAATAATGAATTATTATGATAACGGGAGATCCAATTTTTTGGATTAATATCCTTTGAAAAAAGTTTAATTAATGAATCTTCCATTTCATCTACAAAGTTTCAAGCTAACCTCCAATATAAAAATACAACAAATATCATAAGCTCCGTTATAGATCAACGTTTAAAGCATCATCAACAGATAAAACACATTGAGAATGAAATATTTTATTAATATTAGCTTCAATACATCTGAATTATTTCAAGTAAAAGGAAATGAAATAAAAATATCTATCAAATCAAAACCAGAATTAGGAAAGGCTAATCACGAATTAATAAAGTTATTATCTAATCATTTTCAAGTTTCCTCTGATAAAATAAAAATAATCCAAGGTATAAAATCAAGAAAAAAGATTGTTCATATTTTGGAGTAAATCTTGTTTTCTTAGATATAGAGAGATACATTCATAAATTTTCGAAATTTATCAAAATTAGATTTATTGAAAAAATCTTCAGGACTCAAAAATGTATTGTATATGGGATTAGTCAGTTTTTTTACAGATTTTTCAACTGAAATGGTAATTTCTGTTTTACCTTTGTATATTGTTAAAGATCTAGATTTATCAAGAACTCTTTTAGGGGTAATAGAAGGTTCAGGTGAATTAGTAAACTATATCTTTAGAATTCCTTCAGGATATATTTCTGATAAAATTGGAAAACGAAAGATTCTTGTTATAATTGGATATGGTATATCTACTATCAGTAAACCGTTTTTTATTTTTGTTACTACATTTATAGATACTATAATTGTAAGAGTTGCAGATAGGATAGGGAAAGGTATTAGAACAGCACCTCGTGATGCATTAATTGCGGATTCTGTAGATGAATCAAGTACAGGAAAAGCATTTGGTGTTCACAGAACATTAGACCAGATAGGAGCAATAATAGGTCCAATCTTTGCATTTTTAATATTAGAATTATTTGGGGGGAATATTCAGTATATTTTTTTACTTTCAATTATTCCAGGAATAGTCTCACTTTTCATCTTGATCTACTTTGTGAAAGACAAAATTATAAAAAATCATAATAATAAAATAGTTAACAAGATTAGATTTTTTTCTAGTTTAAGAAAATTATTCATAGAGAATAAAACATTTGTATACCTTGTAATAATTCTAGGTATTTTTAGTCTTGGAGCATTCAACTATTCCTTTATACTTTTGAAATCTACTGATTTAGGAATAGGACAAAACTTTGTACCGATAATATATGCAATAATCAATATTACTCATACTGCAATTGGTATTCCTGCAGGAATATTATCCGATAGAATAGGAAAAGAAAAAATGTTAATAATTGGATTTCTATTGTTTGTAATATCTTCGCTTTTAATGTATTTGTCAGAAAAAAATAATCTTATCTATATTATTTCAATTCCTTTAATTTATGGTCTATATGTTGGTATATCTGAAACTGTACAAAGAGCACTTATCTCAAAATATGTATCCGAACATAATAGAGGGACTGCATTTGGTTTTTATGGATTGATAGTAGGAGTTTGCCTTTTAATAGGAAATGTCACTTTTGGTTTCTTGTGGGATAATTATGATATTAGTATAGCATTATTTTATAGTTTAACCCTGGCAACTTTAGCAATTATCTTGTTATTTAGTTTTATAAAAAACTTTTTCACATTTGGTTTTTTACAAAACAAAATATAATATTTGTTAGAAATGATAATTTTGAGATTCGAAAGATAATTTAACGATATGAAAAGTGCAATTGCCCTAGGAATTCTTTTATCTTAATAGTAGAAACCGTAATGTACTTTAAGCCTAGAAGATACTATCTGATCCATAACAACCAATCATAATGTCTAAAGAGAAGTCAAACTTTACTTTTTTAATTTATTACTGTATTCAAAACTCATTCTCTAATATTAAAAATTTCATTAACATTAGTCACACTCAATCCAGGTTCAGGTCCTCCTCCTATTACATATATTTTATCATTAATAGATACTGCTGACAATCCATGACGAGCAGTAAGCAGAGGTTCTTGAGACTCCCATGTATTATCCTTAACATTATATTTTTCATTATTGTTATATGTTTTAGTCATATTTTCTCCTCCGAATACGTAAATTGTAGCATTATTGATTGATGTTGCACTAATTCCGCTTCTTTCTGAAGGCATAGAGTTAAGTGTAATCCATAGATCCATTTTAGGATCATACATTTCATTAAAATTAACATTGGTAATAGGAGAAACTCCTTGAACTCTTCCACCAATTACGTATACATTTCCATCGACAACTGCAGATGCAGCATGATGTCTTGCGGTATGCATTGGTGATTTTGATATCCAATTATTGTTTTTTGAATTATAGGCTTCATTAATATCCATAATTCCATTTTCACCTTCGCCACCTATAGCATAAAGTATTTCACCTATAAAGACAGCTGTTAATGCCCCTCTAGCAGTAGGCATAGGAGATCCTTCAGTCCAAATATCTTTTTTAGGGTCATAAATAAATAATTTAGCTGAAGGATGCCAATTATTATTTGTATATCCTCCTATTACATAAATTTTATCGTTAAAACTTGAAGCAGCTGTATGATGCAATGGTTGTGGTAAAGGTGCTACTGACTTCCAAGAATCATTCTTAATATCATAAACTTCTACAGTATCTAGTACTTTACCAGTTTTGTCAAATCCTCCTATAACATAAATATTATTCCCAATGTTAGTAGCAGCAATTTCTGTTCTAGGTGTTGGCATAGCTGTTCCATTAGACCACCACAATTCAGCAGTTTCTGTAAATGCCTGCAGTTGTATTTGTCCAATTAATAGAATAGAAAAAAATAACACTAAAGGAAATATTGATAATATGAATAAATTATTATTATTAAAAATACTCATCTTCTAGTTTTGGAAATACGGTTATTATTTTGATCTTACATTCTGAACAAATTGTACTATTCCTTTCAAATGGTTGTTCATCTTTATCAAAATCAGAAGTAATTGACAAGTCAACAGTATAACATTTGTCAGAATTATTACCACACATTTCACAATCTGGCATTTTAATTACTAAATAATACTAATGGTTTGTATTATTTCTTTATACTTTTATTCCAAATTTCTTTAGACTCA
>DASQLB010000216.1:0-4139 GCA_035630235.1 Nitrososphaeraceae archaeon
ATTTTAGAAAGTTTAGTAATTTGCTCTTATATCAAGTTGTTTCAGTATAGGAGATTGTTTCAAATTTGTATACGGATAAATATTAGTTTTGTATTTTGGTATAGGGTTATCTGGTTTAACACTTTCTACTAGATGTGTTTGATTGAATAAGTTTTCATGAAAAGTACCCCTCTTACTCTTTTCTTTAATTATTTTTTTATAACCTGAATCATCAATTACTATGAAATAGGGTGTATCTAAAGGTCTTGTAGAATAATAACTCCTATCTTGATACGAAAGATCAAATACATGTCTAGGCATCCATACGTAAAGAGGATTTCCTATCATAGTCACACTATCGTTTCTTTGTTGTAAATGCTGGATTAATACAGCATGTGTTTTAATTATTACAGAATTAGAATCTATTGTAATTAATGAAAAAATCGAAATTAATCCAACAATAGCGATAACTGATACCGCGACATATGGAATAGTATTTCTGATCTTAGAGATAGGTATCATGTTAGATAAATCTACAATTAACCTTGCTGCAGCAATAGCAAATACTGGAAATAAAGGGACCACATGAAATGAAGATACAAAGTCTAGCCAATATAAAAACAAAAGAAACGGTATACTAAATAACAATATAAAGAAGTCTCTTCTGATTGCAGCATAAAGAATTCCTGCCATCCCCAATGAAAATGTTATAGGATCATTTTGAAGGAATGTAGCTAGAGAATTGATTAAAGGTTTGCTCTCTCTTTGAGTTTGATGTAATACATCTTCTACCCAAGTGTCAAAATCACCGATCGAATAAGCGTGAGCAGGCCATATCATAGGTATTAAAATAACTGGTAAAAGCCAAAGTCCAAAATTTTTGAATTTTTTGTTACCACTATTAGTCATTACAATATATCCAACTAGGGGTATCATAACGAAAATTGGGATCTTAGTAAATATCGCTAGGCCGAGAAATCCACCAGATAATAAAATTAAAGGTATATTCTGTATTCTTAGTTTATTATTTTGTTCTTGATTTGAGCTACTTTTTATATATAGAGCTAATAGTATAGAAGTCAATAGCAGAGGAAGTTGTATGGACTCTAAAAATATTCTTCTTAATAACCATCCATATGGTATAACTGCAAAAATAATAGATGCTAAAAGTGCTACTTTAAGCCCATATCGTTTTTCTGTAATTTTGTAAATTAGCAACGTATCTATTACAGCAAATAAACCCATAATGAGTCTTGGAATAAAGTAAAGTGATTCTACAGAATCAGCATCTGGAGAGGGATTTAAAATATCAGGATAACCAATCATTCCCAAGATACCAGCCAACAATATTTGTCCAAAATATGGAGCAAAATATCTATCCTGTGGTTGAAGACCTTCTCCTTCTAGTGTAGACATAGCTTTACGCATATAATGACCTTCATCCACATGTAGACTAGGAAAACCTGTTATATTCCAAAGACTTGTAAAAGAACTTAAAACTAGAGGTATGAAAATTAAAAGTACTTTTTTATTCTTAAGTCCCCTAGTTTTAGTCATTTGATTCAAAATTAATCACCATCATACATTACAAAGAATTAATTAGAAGGTTTTTTAAATCTAATAACCATCTTTGTATCCATAATGCGAGAATTAACAAATTTATTTCTTTTGGTGATGTCGTCCATATCTATACAACTGCCATACTGAACTTATATAGTCTAGAATAACACTAGATCCCATTTTGCTTTTACCTGATTTTCTATCCATGAAAGTATACGGTATCTCAAATATTGGAATATCTTTTGATTTTACAAGTATCTCTAGCAGGATCTTATAGCCCTTTGTATCAATTTTTAGGTTTTGGAGGATAGTTCTAGGTAGTGCAAAAAATCCTGACATTGGATCTGTAACATTATGTACATTAAGGCCAAATTTTGCGATAACAGCTGCAGCTTTACTTATCAATCGTCTTTTAAAGGGCCATCCAACTATAGACCCATCCTTTGTATAACGAGAAGCTATAACTATTGAATTAGAATTGTTGAGCAATTTTTCTATTATTTTTGGTATCATTTCAGGTGGATGGGAAAAATCTGCATCCATAATGAGTACATAATCACCATGGGATGATTTGATCCCTTCTAATAAGGCTGGAATTAAACCATTTTTTATTTTTCTAGTAATAATTTTAATAGAATATTGCTTTTCTTCAAAATTTGCACTTTTTCTGTTAGATCTAACATCACTATCAATGTAATTTTGTGCCACTCTACTAGTACCATCTGGAGAATTATCATCGACTATAATAATTTCTGTAAAAACATTAGAAGATAAATTTTCTTTAATTTTATCTAATAATCTTATAATATTTTCTGATTCGTTATATGTAGGAATAATTATTGAAATAGTATACATATTCTTTGTTTTAAATATTTCTTGATGATTTGTTTGCACTTGTTTTTGATAATAGACATCTGCGTATTAAAATTATCGTGAGTTATATTTATAACATTTTTTAATATTTTTTTTAGTAAAAAATTTATTATAGCTTTTTTACCTAATTTAATTATCATTCTTATATTGAATTTTTTAACTTTTACACGATACATAGATACAATATTAACCAAGTAACTTAAACTAAATTAAAATTAATTCTCAAATAATATAAAATATAATAATTGAACAATCTTATATAAGATATAGGAATATTGTTTAAATCTCTTTTAAAAATAGTAATTTTGTATATTTGTATTACTATAATATTCATGACATCGTTAAGATTAAATCAGAGATAAATTTACAAGAGTTAGAATACTTTTCGTCAAAAGAGTTTGAGGATTCTGATATAACCCTCATGATAAGATCTTTTTCAGAAGATTCTGATATGTCTAAATTTAGAGCTACGAGGAAATTAATAACTAATAACTTCGAAACTGGAAGTTCACAATATACGATCAAGTATACCGAACATTTTGGTTCTTCTGGCGCTCAATTTCAAATAAAATTTAATGGAAACAAAATAGAATTATTAATTAATCAATTAATATCAAAATCTAAACATGTTACATATGTGAATTTAATAGAGCCTATTCTCAGATTTCTCTTTCTTTCTAAAGAATATATTCTTTTACATTCCGCATGTATGTCTTCTCCAAATGGTCAAGGGTTTTTCCTTTCTGCTCCTCCAGATACAGGCAAGACAACAACTGTAATAAAATGTGTAAAACATGGATATTATTTTTTGTCAGATGATATGACTATAATTAAACTTCCAAATACTGCAGCATGCTTTCCAAAATCAATGACAATTAGTGCCCATACGTACAAAACAGCAGTTGAAGCACAATCATCAACTCTTACTGGTAATCATGATACAAATGATAAAAAAGGAATGAGGCTTCGAAGTTTGATTCACTCAAAAACTGGAAGGAGTTTGATGCATAAATTGGCCGATCATAATGTACCAATCTTCACGATTAATACAATTGGACAGTCAAGGATAAAACCTCCAAAATACCACATTAGCGACATTATAAAAGATGCTAAAATTAAAGAAAAAACAACAACAGATTCTCTTTTCTTCCTGGAAAAAGGTAGTGACGGAGAAAAAGTAGAAAAAATGGAAAGGATTTCAGTAGAGAATGCATTAAAAAAAGCAATAGAAAATAGCGACGATGCATTTCTATTTCCACCCTATAGTGATCTAATAAAATATATACGAATTGATGGTAAAACAGCATATGATCTTTTAGATGCAGAGAGAAAAATGATGGAGAAGTTATTATCTAATATTGATTGTTATATCCTAAAAAGTAGCGGAAGAAATTGGTCTGACATGCTACTCAAGAAATTCTCTACATAATTAGAACTTCACTCATTTTTTTGAAATAAGAGAAGAAAATATAATGATAATTTCTGTTTATTAATATATTTTTTCGATTAATCTATCATAGTATAAAACATACATTTTGTTTTCAATATTCAAAAAATTATCATTATATTTTCTTCTCTTATTTCAAAAAGATGAGTGAAGTTCTAATTATGTAGAGAATTTCTTGAGTATCATGTCAGACCAATTTCTTCCGCTACTTTTTAGGATATAACAATCAATATTAGATAATAACTTCTCCATCATTTTTCTCTCTGCATCTAAAAGATCA
>DASQLB010000217.1:0-5947 GCA_035630235.1 Nitrososphaeraceae archaeon
AAAAGATCGGAAAAGGAAAATTTGTACTTGCTGAATATGAAAAGATAAAACGTATTACTATGCCTTTAGATAAGAATCATTTACTTTACATAACTACTGAGGCGGGATGTGACGCTCTCGGTCTAGTTGATAAAATTAAAAAGTTATAGATTATAGATAGACGAGAATTATTTATTAATTTTTCAAGTATTTGATTAGCATTAATCACTACAAATATTATCCATATTTTATTCCAATTGAAACAAGATTATTACGAGATAAAATTTATTATTTGTGCTGCAAATTATTCTTCTACATCAATTTTCGGTTTTGTTGTATATAGTTTAATATTAACAAAATAGAGATATAGTGACCTCATTTCTTGTACTTTCAAATAGATCACGATTTATTACAATTCTATAATAAACCCACATTTCAAGTTAATATGCAAGTTCACTAGTTTTCTATCTCTACTGATATTTTGAAATCATACTCTAAACTTTTAACTTTAAAATTTACTATTTCGTTTAAAGATTCTAAACCCTTCTTATTTCTCTCAGGATCCATTTCAAAGTTTCAATTTGTAAATTAAAATATCTTACTGATAATAGAATGATATTGGATCTAAGGCGATATTAAGTTTTACACTTACAATATATCTTTAAATTCTTCTAAGCTAGATAATCACATTCTCAATTGAATCAATATTTTAAAACAAAACACTTGAAATAGAATAGAAAGATGATTAAAATTTTATTTTTCAATATTTTAAATAATGACAAAATTCTGACAAAAAAATGCCTTTTTCCTAATTTTAATTGTGTGAGGAATGTTTTTGATATGAATAATGTTTTGCACAGAATATTTAAAAATTTAGAAAGTTTTAACGACAGAGAAGGGTAATAGAATACGTATTTCGTAGATAAAAAGACGACATGTATAAATTAATATTAATAAACTGATTCAATACAGGTTCTAAAGATATATGCTTGAAGTTTATTTAGAGAAATAAAAAAAACAGTAAAACGATATTACACAAATTAGATTATTTTGAGAAATACTAAAGAGATATGATTAAAGAATGAATTAAAGAGACAATTGATATATTTAAATTTTAATTAGGATGACTTTTAATTACTTCCATAATATCATTAGTCATACATTCTAAATCCTCATCATCAAACATGTCTTCTGTTCCGATATGCCACTCAATCAAGATATTTTTGATATTTTCTTTAAGATCTGTACCAGTCCTAGCAGATCTTGAAGATTTCATCATGTTGGAAATAATTTAATTTTAATCAATATCTTATTTTCTACTATTTTTCATTTAATTATCATACCTCTTATTGTTATAGTATATTATTTAATACTTGACTGTAAAGAATTAAAAATTAAAAAAATTACCTTATAACTATTACCCATTATGGATTGTAAAGAAAAATGTAAAAATTCTATAGTGGGTTGATGGACCTATTCATACCGCCTCCATGTTTCGGGATACTAGGCTAGATCTAACTAATATTACTTCTACATATCTAGGTATAGTAATGATTGGTATTCAGAACGTAACTAGTTGGTGAATAACTATAGACAACAAAATACTGCTGATAAAAGAGAAAAATAATAAACAGATAGAAAAATTAGAAAAAATGAATATATTTTAGAAATAATACAAATTTGAACAGAAGCATAGGAAGGAATGCTGAGATTGGTGAGAGAATTAGTAGAAGTCTACATTATATACAAAACTAACAAGATGAGCTTTGATAATCATTATTCTAACGATCAAGAACTGCAATAGACCACCTCATTACAATGTTAATGGGTACTATTCCTGTTATGTCACTTCGACTAACCATTATAGTTCCTTAAATACATATTTTAAAAAAAATATTATCAATTCCTTTAGATTAAGATTATTTATTGATACTACGATAACTATTCTTTTAATGACCTAAAAATCTCTCTTTTAACTAAATTATTAAGATCTTAATTATTCAAGAAAATTAAAATATTACTTTGATCGGATAAATGAAATTAGTCTTATTGTTTTAATATTTATTACCACAATGTAATTTAATTTAGTATATTGGTGAGAATATCCAATGAAAAATTTGATTCTAAATCCGAAATTAAAGCTTTGGAAACAAAATGCGAAATATTAGATATTTGGGATGTTCTAGGCAGAAGATGGTCATTATTAGTATTAAAAAATTTAAGTATTAAAAAGGTAGTTAGATTTAATGAATTAAAAAGAAGTCTGAAAGGAATTAGCAGTACCGTTTTATCTGATAGATTATCTGAACTTGAACAAGAAGGTTTAATTACAAAAAAAATATATCCAGAAATTCCACTAAAAGTTGAATATTCATTGACAACCAAAACAAAAGATCTTGAACTAATTTTACAGAGTCTTAATAAATGGTGTGAAAAATGGGAATCTAAAAATTAGATCTATAATTAAGCTATAGTTTTACACTATAATGAATTGTGGTGGAATAAAATTTAGGCAACTTCTGTTTTATTATTTAAGTAGAAAACCCGGATCTGGTACAAGGAATTTGAAAAATGACAATATATACAAACATTCTACTTTCATTGACATTATCTTCTCTTCTAATTCGTATCACCACTTATCCATAATATCAACTTGAATAATATTTCACCTCTTCTTACAAATTATCCGTTGTATATTTTTCACTAGTTATTCACATAATAAATCTTATAAATAAATCAATGTATAAGACTAAGCCTGAATATGATATCCAAATTTTTATAATTATAATATTGAGTTTATAGAATATCTAAATTTTTGAAAGTATTTAATATCTAATTAATTCATTAACTTCTAGAATGTTTTAAGTAGATATTATTTCCAACCTTAAAATGTACGTAACAGGATTTTAACCTATCTGTATTGTTAAGTTATAATAATTTCTCCGTTCCTATTATAGATGAACTAAAGCATCAACTGACTGAATGGAGATTACACCTATCTTTTTTTCACTCTTGTCATTTATATGCTTGAGCTTTTTAATTAAATCTTCTAAAATATCAGACTCTGCAATTGTAACTATAGTTTTACGATTTGAGGAAACTAATGCAGTTTGACCCCCCGCTTTTCCAGATCTTATTTTTTGTTTAGATTGTCCATAACCATGAGCGTCATACAACGTTGCCTCTAATTTTAAATCCTCTATTTCTGATATTACCTCAGTAACTTGTTCTGGACTAACAAAAATTTCTATTTTTTTTAAACCTGCAGATATTTTATTTTTATCCATCTTTTTAGATTCTACTATCTCAAACGGTAAACCAAATTTTTCTGTCAATATTAAATACAAACAGTCGAAAGTAATAAAGTATTTGTTAATAGAATTTATCAATTGAAAGTTAATAAAATTGCAATAAGATTTAGATTATCAAATAATATTACAAATAATATTATTTTAGTTCTGTGATATATCCTAACAGAAATAATTTTATCAACATTAGCTTTTACTATAACTCTGAAAGGGAGTTGTTAAAATAACCTTTAGTAATCTTTTAACAAGATGCTTACAAAATTAGATAATTAATGGATAATTATTGTAATCGCCAGAGGCTATTACATATGCATTGAAGTTGAGAATTATATTGAAATCTGAAATATTCCATTTTCTTACACAAGTTATTTGATATATTCGGAATAAATGTAAAATATTTAGACATTGTACATGAATGTAAGCAATATTACAAAAATTTGAAGGAAAAAATAGACTATAATTGACTCATATAATGGATTGATACTAATTAAATTTTTAAACCTTCTTTAACATTGCTAATTTTTTTAATAATATTGTGTTAGAAATGTTACCAATTAAGGCCCAAAATAATATATATAAATAAAATCATATTCTCTCTTATCAAATAAGAAATGAGATAGGTATTATGACCTACAATAAACAATACAAAAAGATATTTTGATATGTCATAAATCCATTCGATATAATTAAAAAGCAATTAGATCATTCAGATAATAAGAAGTAAATTACAAAAAATGATATGTAAATCAGAAGATTCAAAAATCGGTTGAAGGAAGTTAATTGTATGAATTACAATAAATTAACCCCAGAAGAAGAACGAGTCATTATAGAAAAAGCAACTGAACCCCCTTTTACTGGTGAGTATGACAATTTTTACGAAAATGGAACATTTATCTGTCGAAGATGTAATATGCCTCTTTTTTCATCAAAAAACAAATTTGATTCTGGATGTGGATGGCCAAGCTTTGATGAATATTTTCCCAATTCAATAAAACATGTTTCTGATCCTGATGGAATAAGAACAGAAATAGAATGTGCAAATTGTCATGCACATTTAGGACATGAATTTATTGGAGAGCACTTGACACACAAGAATAAAAGAGAATGCGTCAATTCATTATCTATACGTTTTATTCCGAAGGACGAGGAGTTACCAAAATAAATGAATAATAATACCGAAATAGCAACACTTGCAAATGGATGTTTCTGGTGTACAGAAGCAATATTTAAACAAATTAAAGGTATTAAGTATATTTTACCGGGATACACTGGAGGAATATTAAAAAATCCATCTTATGAACAGGTATGCTCTGGTAATTCTGGTCATGCAGAATCTATCCAAATAGAATTTGATCCCAAGATCATAACTTTTGAAAAAATCCTTGATATTTTCTGGCATACCCACGATCCAACAACACTGAATAGACAAGGTAATGATATTGGCACTCAATATCGTTCTGCAATCTTCTATCATGATGAAAAACAAAAGGAGATCGCCGAGAAATCCAAAATAGACCTGGAAAATCAAAAAGTTTATAAAAATTCTATTGTGACTGAAATCACTCCCTTTAAGATTTTTTATACTGCTGAGAATTATCATAAAGATTATTATGAAAAACATAAAGATGACCCATATTGCAATTTTGTTATTGATCCTAAATTACGTAAACTTCTTCAGAAATATAGAAATGAAGTAAAAGAAGAATAGGAGTAGAATTTTTTTCTCTGAAGAGGAATAATTTCTCTTATTTTTATTTTATATATATTAAAAAGTTATGATTATTGGTTTTTAAAATAGCGGTCTAAGAATTTTATATAGAGATTAATAGTAGTTTAATTTGTTTCCTTCATTACTTGTATATTATTTATATTTAGTTTTTGTATTTATCTATTTAACTCTATATTAATTCTATAATAGTATTTATTGAGTTAGATTCATGAATACTCACAAAAACCAAACTTAATATTTTTTGTAAACTATTTATAAAAGTAATACTTTTTAAAATCCTCTTTAACTTATAATTATTAAGAATAGGTATCAATATTCGTGAATAGAGGCAAAATTTCCATAGGGCTGCTAGTTAAATAAAATGAAATTAAAAATCAACTTAAATTAAAATTCAGTTTGAATATTTGACAATTAAAATGATAAAGTTATTACAAATAGTAATATAATGAATATTATTAATTTAAAATAATTATGACTACTAAAAAAAGCAAAAGATTTCTTTTTATTGTCGTTATTATATTGATTATTCTATCCTTTTCTATATATATAATATACAAAGTAAATTATTCACAAAAAAATAAATTAAATGATGCTATAGAATTTGAAGGGATTGTCAATCACGTGGTAGATGGCGATACATTAGATATCAATGATAATAGAATAAGACTAGCATTAATAAACACTCCAGAACGTGGACAAGAAGGATATATGGAAGCCAAGAAACTAGTCCAAAATTTATGTTTAAATAAAAAAGGTGAAGTGGATATTGACGACGGTCAACGCAGAGGCGACAGATATGGAAGAGAAGTTGGTATTGTTTATTGTGATGGAATCAATATTAATAAAGTACTCATAGAAAACAATTTGGCAACAATATATTCTAGATATTGTGACATATCAGAATTTTCGAATGAAGAATGGACAAAGCCTT
>DASQLB010000218.1:0-9972 GCA_035630235.1 Nitrososphaeraceae archaeon
GAATACCTGTTGTTTCTTTAGTAGGCTATACTAGTTCAGGAAAAACAACTCTATTTAATCTTCTTACAAATGAATATAAAGAGACATCATCAAATTTATTCACTACTCTTTCGACTACTACAAGGTCATTTAAAGTTCCGCATAATAACAAAAATAAAGAAAGAGAAGGAGGAGTATTAATTGTAGATACAGTAGGTTTTATTAGTAGGCTTCCAACTTACATGATTGATGCATTTAAATCGACTTTAGAAGAATCTCTTGGTGCTGATCTTATACTCCTTTTAATAGATTCAGCAGAGAAAATCGAAGATATGAGAATAAAATATTCAAATTGTATGGATATTTTAGAAGAATTAAATGTTGATAAATCTAAATTATTTACAATATTAACTAAAGTGGATAAAATTGATACAAGAATGATTAATGAAATTGTGGAGAAACTAGAAATAAATAGTGATGTAATAGCTATATCATCTGATACAGGATATGGAATTCATAAGCTCAAAACATTGTTGATGAGGAAGCAGTTTTTAGAAAATAAATATAATGAAAATACAAATGTTAAGAGGTAATATTTAAAATGTTACTAAAAATTGGTAATAATATATTCATAGAAAAATATCTTCATATTTATTTTAGTTGAGAAAAGTTAATTCTCTTACCACCAATTATTAATTATCACATAAATTTATGTATTAATTTCAAAATGTCTTAGAATTATAATTCTTTTATCCAATTTCACTAGTCATTTACCCTGACCAAACATATTCTCAAAAAAATTTTTCTAATAATTAAATAATAATTATACTGAAAAAGAGTTCTATTTAATTAAAATAAATTATAATACTACGAATATTTCATTAATGGGTTAATATTAAACACTTGTAATACGATGGAAACATGTAACATTGATGCTATACAATACCTTCGTAAAGTAGATAGTAATCTAGAAAAAATAATCAAAATAGTTGGCGAATATTCTATAAAGATTCGAAACGATCCTTTTCAATCTCTGGTAGAATCAATTATTTATCAACAGCTAGCTGGGAGAGCTGCAAACGCCATTTATAATAGGTTTATCAATTACTATGATAATCATCAAGTAACTCCCACTGGAATTTTAAATTCACCTATCGATAATTTAAAAAAAGTTGGTCTGTCTAATAGAAAAATAGAGTATTTAAAGGATCTAGCATCGCATGTATATGATGGTCGAATAAATCTAGAGGAATTATCAAAGATGAATGATGAAGAAATTATCAATAAATTAATAAATGTAAAAGGGATTGGTCGATGGACGTCAGAAATGTTTTTGATATTTTCTCTTGGTAGACAAGATGTATTACCCGTTACGGATTTAGGAGTAAGAAAAGCTATGGAGAAAGTTTATTCTTTATCAGGACTTCCAAAACCACATACAATGATAGAAATAGCTGAACCGTGGAGGCCTTATAGAAGTATTGCTACATGGTATTTGTGGAAATCTTTATCTAATTTTAGTACTATTGGTTGATGAATAAAGTCCTTTATACATGATCTTTGGAAAAATTATGTGATATTATAATAATAAAAATTAGATTGTCTTCATTTATATATAATAATTAATGATCATTAAATATCGTTGTCATATTTGTTTTTTACTTTCTAATATTACATCCATATATCTCTATTGCTAGAATATTTTTAATAATTTTTCGCAATTTAGGTTACATATTTTTAACATTTTCAAAATTTTTTCATTGTTTTTCTAATACTTCTATATGTGGTATTAGATTATCTTATTTTTTTAAATTTTTATTAGCTTATTGTATATAGACCAACTGATTATAGTATCTATAATTGTTATAGTAAAAATATTATACATATATATATGTACACAAACATTTGAGATTCTTGAATATTTCTGTTATGAGCAGAAATATCAATAAAAAAAGTAACCAAATTTAATACTCTTAACTAATTGCATACATAATCTACATCTAATATTGATTATTTCCATAAGTACTGTATATCTACAATTTATATGCATACAACTTGATAGAGATTAGTATAACGGAAATAATTGCACTATATTGCACAGCATTCTTAATTTATTTATAGAAAAAATAACAAACAGGTATATTGCAAGAGAAGATATTGATGAATAGCATCTGTAAAAATATTCTTCTATTTTCACCATATATAAAATACGTTGGAGTAATAGATAATTACGGCAAATTAATAACTGGTTTGTGTAAAAATGATCATATGCTAACTCTCATTAATAATTCATTTTCCCATCCCCATTTATTTGATAAAATTTCACCGGCTATAGATTATTTTAATTCCATTATTGCATATGATTATCATACTGTTTTCAAATCAAAATTGTATAATTATCTTTTAATGGAAAATAATGCTCAGAATCTAGTAATTTTTCCCATTACGAATAAAGGAGATAAATTTATTTGTATATTTTCCGATTCTGACGACAATATCATTGAGACAATCGATAAATTACTATTAGTGATGATCTAATTATCTATTTTGTTCATCACAGATATGTTCTATCGTTAATTAGGTTCCCATACATTTAAACGATTTATTTTTATATTTATTCTAAAAATTTAAAAATATTTAAAAATACGATTGCTCTGGCATGCAGTGTACACTTTATCCTTAAAAAGAAGTTTTCATCATAGTCACTAAAATGCCAGGTAATAATTCTGAAACATCCAGAAAATATTTCTTTGTGCAGAAACATCCAGAAAGTAATTTTGCTTGATAGATAGTACGCTTAGGAAGATAATTCTCGATGTCCTCAAATTCCAATTTAATCAACGTTCCATCAAATGAGCATGTCATGTTCCTATACAATAACGATGACGCTCGTAATAATGCTGTAGTCAATTATTTCAATGAGGGTTTAAAAAATGGAATCCATTGCATTTATGCATCAGTTGGTGCATACGATAGTGAAAGTAGCTCAAATATTTCAAGTTTAATTTCTAATATTGACAATTATAAAGAAAATATTGAAAGAGGTGAATTACGTATTGTTGATTTTAAGCCTTATTACGAGTCAGCACTTAATGTAGATTTTTCTCCTTTTAAAAATCTGAAGAAGGAATTGGAAGAAACTCTGAAGCATCGTAAAGATAGAGGCAAAAAAGATGCAATAGTAGTCTTTGCAGATGCAGCATGCTTCTTATCTCTCAATAAACTTTTTGATGAATGTGAAATAGTAGAATGGTGGTGGAATGAAACTACTACAGAGTGGAGGCAAAATAATCAAAATATTACAGTGATCTGTCCCCATTCCAGGCAAATCCTTAACAATTCTTTATTATTAGAGACCAAACTACGTATTAGTTCCATGCATACCATAACTATTGATTTTAATTATAATATGAATAACAAAAAACATTATAACTATGATCTTCAAAAAATTTCTAAATACCAGGAGTATCAAAATAAGAGGAAAACTCAAAGACTCCTTATAGTTGAACCCGAACCAGATATTCAATACATTTATTCTCTTTTTACAAGACAACATGGCTTTAAAGAGTCTGATGTGAATATTATTGAAAATGGTAACAAATGTTTAGAAATTATATTTTCTGAAAATGTTGATAACAACAATGACTATGACATAATTATAATAGATACCCATCTTCGTGACATTTCAGGCTTTGAAGTTGCAAGAAAGATTCATGATAAATATCCACATAAAAGAATTATATTAACCACAACAAGTACATTAAATAATATAAGTGACATAATAGATTCTATTGGTATAGAGCCTAAAGATGTTTTTCTAAAGCCCTTTAACTTTGCTGAGTTAATTAAAGCAATAGATGAACAATAAACTTAAAACAGTAAATTCGTATCTGAGTTATAGGTAAATATAAAGAGTCATTCGGCATCTCATTTTAAATAATAACTTCTGCAATAATAGATTTTTGGGTTATATGTATTTCTGCTCTTACGTTAGCTAAGTTATAAAAAATAAGATTTAAAAGTTCTTTTGCAAAAAGTGACCAATATTCACCCAACTCATGCTGTATTACAAAAATATGTTTTTTTCTTGCCTCGATTATATGATCAGCAGTTATACCAGAAACTTTCATGTATTCTTGTAATACTGATAGAACAGACCACAAGTCAAATTTTTTTTTCATTAATATTACGGATTCTTTGATATTATAGAATGCAATCTCTGCAGAATATTTTATTAATTGTTCTTTATATGGATCGACTGAAATTCCATTAGACTCTGTTAATCTGATAGTTTCCTGAATTAAAGATGAAATAAAATTTTTAGGGACAGGCATCATTCCCAATTTATTCTCATATCTTCCCCATTCAACATACATTCTTAATATTTTATTTATAAGCACATTTAATGAAATTTCATTTTGATTAGCATCACGTTGGAGTTCATCGACTATAAAAGAATCTAAACGGAAAGTTATACTCCTGCTTTTTTTAAGAGGAGGAATAACATTATTATTATTGGAATTATTCATATTTTTTATTGTGCCACCAAGTATATGTATTTTTATTGTTAAAGAAGTCTATAAAACAGTATTTTGAATATAATTATTTCAAATTAATTGTATTTGCTATTTTTATTATGTGTTTTTAACTATTGAAATAATATCCCATTATTTTAGTATTGAGCATCTTTTAAAAGGTTTGATGTACAGATATTATTCGTTGTGGAAGAACATAAAAAATTGAATTCTAGAATTTATTTGTATTAAAAAAATAAGGAGATTAGCCTCCTCCTTGAATTTGTCCTCTTATTTCGCCGTTTGGAAATTCTTCTGAATGAACATTAACATATGTTTCGCCCAATTCCATCGCTTTAGTTAGATCAATTAGTGTTTTTCCGGCCATTGGACCTTCAAGATCAGCATTGGTGATGTTGCCACTCGTTAGGATCCCATTTATAGGTTTTGACGATGGCGACTCTGTCTTAAATAACGTTACCAGTATAGGTCCATTTGCACCTGTTTTACCACTATGTATATGCGCTGCCGTGACATTATCCATATTTGATACATCTACAGAATAGATGATATTATCGAAATGGGGGGCTGTAAATTCAGCAGATCCGGTAGCTTTAGTGTCAACAGGAGGCACCTCTTCGCTACCTGACAGTTGAACTCTAAATTCTGCTACTGTAGCATATGCATCAAATGCATTCTGCTTTGGATTGAACGAAGTGATTACTGATAATGAAAAAACTGTGGTGATGATTGCTATTAAAGCCAACAAGGAAAATTTCCTCATTAAATATAGATATCACACGAAAATAAATAAACATTGCTCAATTAATCGATAACAAGTATTATAATATATTATTAATAAATAATAATTTATAAAAAAACAAATCTAATACCTACCATCAGTTCAATAAAGTCTAAATATTTCCTACAAATTAAACAGATTAGATTAGATTAATCACTACCAAAATAACTAAGAACTAATAAAAATATTTTTGATACCACGTTATAATAGTAAAAAAAAGAAAAATGTTATTTTTCTAGTATTACAATTTGTGCAGTTACAGTTGGATCAGTTGTTGTATAAAAACTATAATTACCTGGCGATACGTTAGCAGCAACATATTCTATAAATCCTTTAGGTTGAATTGTTCCAGAATCAAACATTTTTCCTGCCATTGGATCTTCAGGATTTTTACCATTTGTGAAAGAATGAGCTATGGTATCGTTATTTAATACTAATATTTCCTCATCTTGCTTGACTGTTGTGACAGATGGATTAAATATTAAATTTCCATTTTTATCTTGAGTGATTGTAATTACTGCAGCTATAGGAGTAGAATCTATATCTGAATGAACAGTACTAGTACCAGTAGTATTTGTTTGGGCGTTGGCTGATTGAAAAGTCAATGCAGATATAAAAATTAAAGTTGCCATAACTAGAATAAACTTTTCCGAATATCGTATCATTTAATTTGATTGTATTCTTCCGAATATTACCTTTTCGTTAAATTTTATCTGTTGTCAATTAAACCTCCTATATTTTACTTACAAAAATTCTTGAATTCTTTAAATGGAAGAGATATAGAATAGGTATAATCTTTGACTAACCTATTAAATCCATAATAATATGATATTATTATATCAATAACTCTTATTTTTATAAATAAACTTGATTAGATCGACCAGTCTACATACAAAACTCCATTCATTGTCATACCATGATAATATTTTCACATTTTTTCCCTTTTCACCTAAAACCATGGTACTTAAACCATCTACTATAGATGAATGTGAATCTCCAATAATATCTGATGATACTATTGGTTCTTCTGTATATGATAGAATTCCTTTTAAGTAACTTTCTGAGGCATCTTTGAGCACTTTGTTAACCTCTTCTTTTGTAACTTCATTGTTAAGTGTTAAAACAATATCAGCAATTGACCCATTACTTACTGGTACACGTAATGCAAGACCATCAATCTTTCCTTTTAATTCCGGAATTACCTCACCTATAGCTTTGGCGGCACCAGTGGTTGTAGGTATTATAGACATCAATGCTGAGCGTGATCTGCGTGGATCTTTATGAAAAGAATCAAGTAATCTTTGATCATTGGTATATGCATGTGTAGTAGTCATGTATCCATTTTGTATACCAAATTTGTCATTTAATACTTTGATAACAGGAGCAAGAGAATTGGTTGTACATGAAGCCATGGATATTATGTTATGTGTTTCATCTGTATATTTGAAGTCATTCACTCCTAAAAGCATGGTAATGTCTACACCTTTAGCAGGAGCTGAAATGATTACTTTTTTTGCTCCAGCTTGAATATGTTTTTTGGTATTATTTGCATCAGTGAATTTACCAGATGATTCGATTACAAAATAAATGTCAAGATCTTTCCAGGGCAAGTTTAAAGGATCCTTTTCTGAAAATATTTTAATTTTCAATTCGTTATTTATTATTAATAACTTATTACTTTCATCAATATTTATATCTCCATCAAATCTTCCAAATGTTGAATCAAATTTTAAGAGATGTGCAATATTTTTTAAGTCTGTCAAATCGTTTATTGCGACAATATTTATCATATCCATAAATTCTTTGTCTTTAAGAGAGACACGAAGAAAACTTCTTCCTATTCGTCCAAAACCATTAATTGCTAAATTTAATTTCATAATAAAAGATATGTTATTACTAGTTATTATTATTTTTACTTTTTTTATAATATAATAAATTTAGGTGTTAAAAATATACTTTAAAAGACCGTTCAACTATATATCCAATACCAAAATTACTTGGCTTTCTTTCCTTTAACAAATTTATTTTACAACAATTACAGGACATGAAGAATAAGTTACAATTCCGGAAGCGGTACTTCCTAGCAACAGTTTTTTTATACCCGAACGACCTCTTGTTCCTACTACAATTAAATCTACATTTTTTTCTTCTGCAAAATCTAGGATACTTTTAACTGTTGATTGAGAAATAATGATATAAGTCTCTATTTTTGTTTGTGTCCCTAATTTCTCATCCATTTTTTTCTTTACGCTATTAAACCATTTATTTGCTTCTTTTTTAGCCTCTTCTATTATCTCTTTGGATTCTATAGGTTGCTTAACTTCAAAAAATTGTAAAGATGAATAAAATTCTGCAACATTTAGCACATGTAACAAAACTATTTGAGTGTGATGTAGGGCAGATAACATAATTGCATAATCAGCTGCTTCCATCGATGTAGGAGAACCATCTAGTGGAACAAGTATATTAGATAATTTTTTTTCCATTTGATTACTTACCAAGATCTACAATATAAAGATCATTTTATATAGAAAGTTACTTAGATTTATTGAATCGAAAGTGATCTTTAAAATAAAAATAAAAGAGGGATTAAAAGTTTGTATGGATATTGGTTATTTAATATAGATACTTAAAATATATCCGATGGTATAAGCTACTGCAGAAGCTACTCCTCCTATACCTAGTGTATGTAATCTCGACTTGATCCATGATTTTTTTACAATTTTACCCTTGATCATTCCAATCAAAAAAAATGAAATTTCAGTAAATACGCTAGAAATTATAAATGCATGATTTGATGAGATATCGGTAATTCCTATAATATTTATAACTACAAATGGACTTAATGGAATTATTCCAAGAAGATTAAATGCAATAAAAGTAGTAATAGCCGTATCTTTTGGTTTTCTTTTATCATATATCAGTCCTAATTCTTCTTTCATCATAGTATCTATCCATACTTTTCTTTTTGAAGTTATAACTTTCACTAAATCTTCTAATAAATCATCTTTAAATCCTTTATTTTTGTAAATTTCTCTTATCTCTTCTTTTTCTTCACTAGTAAGATTATCTATAGACCATTCTTCTTTTTTTTTCTTTCTTTTTCAATATATTCTTTATGTGTCTTTCCTGAAAGGTAATTTCCTATAGACATAGAAAAACCATCTGCAAACAGGTTAGCAAACCCTAGTATTAATATAATTGGTATAGATAAAGAGGCGCCAAATGCCCCTGATACAATAGCAAATGTGGTTACTGCTCCATCTGTACCCCCATATACAAAATCTTCAATTGACCAACGCATTTGTGAAATAATATAATATTGAGGTTATTAATCATTATATCTTAAGAAAATACTACGTAATTTAGTGACAATGCTAATCTTAAAAATTTTAATTATTAGTTCAACTCAAACCAATAGCATTGAGAATACGTCAAATAAATCGGTCTTTGATAATTTAGATTGTATAAAATTTACTTTATTTGTTTGCCTCTATCCTTTCCTTCAGAATAATTATATTATCATAATAAAAACATCATAGTTTACTGACTAATATTCACCTGAATAGTTAGAGACACAGAGAACAATCTGAACCAAATCTTTTGGTAGGTTGTATAATTATATAAGATTGTTATATCATTGTTTATATATTTGGTTACATAAAATTTATCATATTCATGAATAAAAATGAATCAAGAGATAAAACTGATGATAGTATAAACAATAATGATTCACCTCTATCACTTACTCAATATAGCTCAGAGGCAGCACGATTAATAAAATCATTTACCAATAATATTCTATTCGTTTTAATCATTCTATTCGTTATAGCCATAATGACAATTTTTGATTTATCTATGGATCTTGGATTTATCAATATTTTATCTGATGAAACAATTGATGCAATTATAATTGGTACATCAGTATTTCTTATTGTATTTACTATTTTAATTGTGAGACCAGTATTTAGATCCCAAAAAATATTGGAGAAATGGTCGAATCTATTTGATAAAAATGCGATTAGGACAGGCATAATTCTTTCAATCAACAATAAGAGTAAAGAAGAAGTTTTGATAGCATTAGCAGAAACAATTGAACAAATTGCGATCCCATTATACGATTATCTTTCAAAATCAGATCATAGAGAATTTTACGATGTTAGTATTGAAGGAGCTACTTTTGACATCATAATCGATAAATCAACAATCAAACCATTAGATGCAAATTCGTTAATAACGACCATTCAAGACTATGGAAGCATATTAATCAAAATCACAGAAGGAGTTATTGATAAAGATCTCACTCAAAGTTTTATATATTCATTGCAAAAGTATAGGAAACAACAAGGAAATAAAGTTGGATTAGCTTTGATTATCGGTGAAAGTATTGCTCAGGAGAGCTATGATTTAATTAATAAAACTAAAGATAAAATTATTAATGAAAATCTAATATTGATAGAAAAACCTACTACAGATCCTGATTTAATGAATTTGAATAATGTGTTAACTTAATTGGTGGTATCTTCATTATTTATCATTCTTACAAAAGTCAAAAATTCTTTTATCCATTTCAAATAAGCATCTAGTCCTTTATCTGTGATAAGATAGAATTTCGCATTTGGTGTATCGATTGATTTGATATATCCATTTTGTTCTAGTTTATTTAGAATCAAAGAA
>DASQLB010000219.1:0-2467 GCA_035630235.1 Nitrososphaeraceae archaeon
GAATAGTTTCACATGAGAATGTCAGAAAACGTCTTAGTACTAACCAATTCTTTGAATTTATTAACCAAACTATTCCAGCATTATCTAATAAAGGATTACCAATCATAACATTTTCTGAAAATATGACTTTATACCAAAATAATGAAGAGATTAAAATAATTCATTTAGATAATGGTCACACGGATGGTGATTCGATAGTATATTTTATAAAAAATAATGTAATTCATGTTGGTGATGATTTCAGTGATAGATCTTATCCATTTATGGACTTATCAAGTGGTGGTTCAGTTGATGGTCTGATTTCATCATTACAAAAAATACTTTTAATGATTAATAAAGAAACAAAGATAATCGGAGGTCATTCAGGAATATCTAACCAAACTAAAGTAAAAGCTTATTTGGATATGTTAATAGATATCAGAAATAACATAAATGAAATGATACAAGAAGGCAAATCACTTGCTGAGATAATCCAAACTAAACCAACGTCAAAATATGACACTATTTACTATGACCATAGTTTTATAAAACCAAATGATCTTGTAAAAAATATATATATGAGTCTATATAAAAGATAATAAATAATTCTTCTTTTACTCATTGATATATAAACAATAATCATCACAAAAAATAGTTCAAGTAATAAAATGATGCATCACTTTTTATTTTATTTATAATTTTTCTTATACAAATAATTTAATCTATTTAATCTGTGAAATGCTTCCGAATTACGATACGTTGAAATATATTTGATCATAGTTAATAATCATTAATAATGATTAAATCATCGTTATACCTTAGAATTCTCAATATCTTTTCAAATAATAATATTTTAACTTATTTGAATTATATCTTATTTATTTATTTTTTTAGTTCAATACTTTATTCCTATGAAATCAATGCACTTGATGAAACAAAATATTCTAACGACTTTTTTCAAAATACATTATTAGAAAAGTTTTTACAAAATAATGATTCAAGAATAATTAATTACCCTCATTACAATATAACTAATTTAACAAACAACAATGAAGATTCAATCTACGGACAGATAGAAGCCTTTGATAATAATGTATATGTTGTATGGCAAGAGTCTGTTAGTAAAAGTTTGCCTGAGCATAATTATGATATCTTTTTTGCAAAAAGTGAAGATAACGGCAAAACATTTGGTACACCAATTAATTTGAGTAATAATACTGAGTTTTCAGAACGTCCTCAGATTGCTGTATCTAAAAATGGCATTTTTATTGTCTGGGCAGAAACTACCAATCCTAATAATAAAGAAATCATGTTTACAAAAAGTTTGGACAATGGTAAAACATTTAGTAATCCAATCAATCTAAGCAATAATTCAAAAAATTCATACAATCAGGAAATTTCTGTTTTTAATGAAAATGTATATGTTATTTGGCAAGATACAGACAAAAAAAATAATGATACAAATGGCATTATTATGTTTAAAAGTAGCACCAATACAGGAAATACATTTAACAATTCAATAGAAGTGATAAATAATACTTATAGTGCGTTTCCTAAAATCAATTCATATGGTAATTATGTCTACATAGTGTGGAATAATGAAAACAAAAAAAATGGTGGATTATTTTTTGTAAAAAGTTTTGATAAAGGAAATAATTTTGACAATATTACTAAATTAAGTAATGATAGTAATTTTGGAGAATCACAAATTGCAGTCAAAGAAAATGAAATACTAGTGATTTGGGGTGGATTTCTATTAAAGAATATTGAGAATATTTATTACGTCAAAAGTAGTGATAACGGTAAAACATTTACCGATGCAAATACCATATCTGAAAAAATAATAAGATCTAATAATACAAATTACGATACTGAGTTGAATGGCATTATTGAGAATCCTATGAATGTAGAAGTAACTAGTAAAAATTTTTCTTATATAGCTTGGCAAAATTCATTTTCTGAACAAAACGAGGATATATTGCTACTAGTAGATAATCATAAAGACAATAGCCATTCTAATATATTTAATTTAAGTAATAATTCAGCTATTTCTGAATGTCCATCTATCGCTATTTCTGATAACAATATCTATGTAATTTGGGAAGATTATACTTCTGGTAATCATGAAATATTCTTTGTAAATATTTCTATATGAATATAGTCTCTGTAACGACATTTCTCAAAAATGTTTTATTTTGATATGTCTCTTTGATTATTTTAATACATGTCATTTTTGCTATTATAGTATATTAAATATAAACAAAATATTTTTGGTTTTGTAAGGTTTTATATTAATTTCCTAAATTATTGTAAATTGTTATAGATATATTTTAAATTTTATCAAACTATTATAATTTCTTATATTTTTTTATAGCTGTTTCTTGTAGATATTTTTTGTAACATAATTAACTAGTAACAATAACTCTATTATAGACTAATATAACATAATTACTCTAATATTAATATACTAAGTTTACTATTAGGCAAT
>DASQLB010000220.1:0-7952 GCA_035630235.1 Nitrososphaeraceae archaeon
TGGTTCATCAAAATATATATCTCCATTATTAAAATAATATAAAATTGAATTAATTTCTTTAAATTGATCCAAAAGTATTTTAGCTATTTTTCTCTTTTCTATATCGGCATTTTCTGGTATACCCTTAACTTTTGGATCTACCAAATTTATATCAGGAGGTTGTAAAATTTGTGGTAGATTACTAGCAATTTGCAGAGCTGTAGCTAGTTTTGTTACTTTACTCTCAAGTATTGTTTTTATATTTTTGAGTTCATGTAAAAGTGAGGATGAGTTATTATTTTCATTTGTGTTATTATAGTATTGAGTATCTTGAGCATAAATAGTGATAAAAGATGAGTTTGCGGAAAATAAAATAATACTAATGCTGATAGCAATAATACCAAATAAAATACTTAGGATCTTTAGCATTATCTATTCTTGAGAATTTGAAAACAATTCAATATAATTCTATCTATAATTTATAATAATAATACAGTTTCTATTGTATTAGCTAGAATATCTTATATCGAAATATATTGGTGAAAAACATATTCAAAAAAATAATTCTTTCGATCGTAAATTACATTATAGAAGAAAAAGAATGAAAAATATTTAAAAAATATTTGAATATAAATAATAGTTATAATAAAAAAAGAAAAATAAATAATTCCAATGATAAATCTACACTTTAACATATAATCTTCTTTTATTTGTGCCTATTTTGAAATTCTATTTCTTTATAATTATATCCTGATCAATCAGTCCATATATTGGTGTATATCCGAAGTGAGATAAACCTAATGAAGGAATAAATATAGGGAGATTACTTATCTTAGATGGATCAACCAAAATACTTATGACGTTATTATTAAGTTCCTTTATACTAAGTGGAACATTATTTACAGGCCCATCTTTCATAGTTACTGTAGCAGTTCCATTGATTTGATAATTTTTATCATCTACCTTTGAAATGTTTTGTAACTGTAAAGTTATAGATACTATGCTTATGTAATGCAGATCCATTTAACAAAACCATATCAAAATTTGCTTCAAAAACAGCAGTTGGAAGATTATTATCAGTATTGGTATTAATTGAATTAGAAGGAATTGTATTTGCTTTGGATTCATCTTTGTCTGTATTAATTATAACCCCATTCCATGCTCCAGAAAGCAGCCAAGTAGGTATATCATTTTTATCGTTTTGTATACTCGCGATTGTTCCTCCAGTATATTCGCCTGGCTGTTGTGCTTGTTGTTGTGGTGGTGCCATACTAAATCCGTCAGAAGGAATTCCCCCAGGTTCTTGCGCATAAACCATAAAACTATTGTTGTTCTCAATGAGAGATTGAGAATTATTAATAGCAGTTGTTGTTAGTGCTAATATCAATAATGTATTAAATCCCAAAAGAAGTGATCTTGTTATATTTGTCAAATATTAAATAGATTATCCGGCGATATATTTATTATTTTAGAATTTTTGGATATTGTTTTTTTGTTTCAGGTACTTTTCAGACAAATAAAACTAATCCATAAAAGAGTTATTCCGGAAAGTATTCTGAAATGAATAAGCAGAGATAAACTGATTTTCTTTGTTAATCCAATAGGTAAAAGACATTCTATGTATTACTTTTACAATCGGTTGATAAAGGTGTCATTATCAACATGATCTCTGATGGCTTCGAGCATGACAAGTAATTGGGATCGATAAACTGTTACTTATGATATAGTAACTTATTTGAACATTTATTAAACAATTCTAAAAGAACTATAAAAAAACAAAAAAATGGTTCTGTTGGATTTGAATCATTTGATAAAATAGGACCAGTACTATACTTGAAATAAACTATTATACATATTTAATGTGTTAAATAATAGTCAAATATTCAGGTAATATAAGAAGCAAAGTTAGATACTCATATACGATGATGATAACGACGTTGTTCGCAGCAGACATTACATCTGACCTATCAAACGCATGAGTTGGGTTTGCTCATACTTCTCATCTACAACAGGCACCAAGCTTACCATAAGTTCGTCCAAACCTGCAGCCAGAAGTTTGGTCAATGAAGTAGCTACTGTGTCTTCATTTCCAGAGATTATCATATTATTGACAAGATCATCAGTCACCTTCTTATCTGATGTTAGTGGGAAGCCTGCCTCAGCAAACATTTTAACATAAAAAGGAAACTTCGAGTACATATCAAACATTTTATGACCTGCAACCATTACAGAATCACGATCTTGGCTAAGTGCTACCGGAACATGTGCTACCAATGGAGGAAATTTTGAGCGTCCATTAGCAGTAGCTGCTTTATGTAATAACGGAATTCCGGTATGGAGTAAATATGGAACAGGACACATCCATGAAAGAGCTCCATCAGCAATTTCACCAGCCAATTGAAACGCCTTTTTTCCTAGTGTTGAAATTAACACTGGAATTTGAGCTGTACGTGGAAATTCGATTACAATGTTAAAGAATTCTCCATGATGATCTACCTTCCCATCCCTGAGGATGGAATGCAGCACTTTTACATATTCGCGTAAATGAACCAAGGGTGTTGTCTGGGGTAAGCCGTAGAAATTTTCTACAATTGCACGATGACTAGGACCAATTCCAAGGCGCAATCTATCTGGTGCAATATCATGGAGCGCAAGAACCTGTTGTGCTAGGACTACAGGATGCCGTGGATATGTTGGTACAATAGACGTTCCTAAGCGTACTATAGATGTTTTTATTGCTGCTGCTGCAAGTGTTGTCAGTACGTCAGGGGACCAAGGAGGCTGGACCATCCAGATTTGCTTGACATCGGCAGTTTCGGCTGCAACAATTGTCTTTATTGCTGCTGCTGCATTTGTCCCATTTACGATGAGTCCAACACATTCGCGTATTGGCCGTCGACTCGGAGAAACTTGTAAACCTGAATCTTTTGTCATATTTTAGTCTCCCATCTTATTTGTTTGTCCAATTCTAGAAATCCCACATTCATGCATTATAGAACAAGATACAGAATTAAGTATTGCATTGTATTGTATGTGCTTCTACTAACTCGCTGTTAGTAAAAGCATCTTGTAGGTAATAAATAATAATATTAATAATCATCATCACCATTCTTTATTAACAAGAATTATAGATCTTATATGGTTTTTTTTAACAAGTTCTATGGGGTTCGGTAACATAATTTTAAAAGATGTTGTTATTGAAATATAGTATTTTCTCAAGTGTTCTTTATTGTTATCATTTTTTTAATAGTTCTAATTTCTATAATAATAATTAGTAAAAAATTTACCTACTATTATTTTGATTTATGTTGTATGTTTTCATCTTTCAAATTTAATATAAATCGTAATAAAGTATAATGTTGAAATATATTTATGAGTAGTAATGATGATAAATCTCTGATCTCAACTAAAACAGTATCAATAGAGAATAATAACAAAGAATCTGTTGATAAATATAAAGAAAAAGCTAAATCCACAACTGATAAAATAGTAGATAAACTATCACCTATGGATGGTATAAAGACCAAGGAAACTGCAGAAGATAAATCATCAAATTTAAGATTTATAACATTTGGTTTATTTGCTTTGATAGGTTTTATAGTATTAATTTATGCAATACTAGTCGCAGTAGTATCTGACAGAGCAATTCAATCTGCGAATGTATTTTTTATAGTTACTATATTGAGTATTTCTATTTTAGAAGGAGTTCTTGTATACAAGGTCGGTTTATCAAAATAGGATATCCTTTTTTTAATATTATTCTGTTTATGCCATATTTACTATTTTTTTTCATATCTTAATAGATGTTATTGAACTCTACTGATAGTGGCTTTGAGGTGTGTCAACTGATTTTGGGACAATTTTGTAGTTCAAATTTAGTATTAAAAATGTAAAAAAACAAGATGTAAATTAAAAGACTAAAATATAAGAGTCACAAAAGATTAACAAAATGTTGAGAGAAAATGACAAAATGAAAGAAGATAGGATTGCTAATTTGTCTGTTAAATTAATTATGCTATCTGAGAGGTTAGATGTGCTAAGAATATTAAATCGATGAGCAATAGAAATGAAAATCGGTTCTATTGTTATTGCTTGTCATGAGTTTGATAAAATGGTGACATTTTGGCAGGAAGCCCTCCACTACATTCCAAGGGAACCTGCTAAAGATGGTTAGATAGTTCTTTGTGATCCTAATGAAACAAAGCCAAATATATCTCTGAATCGTGTTCCGGGGAAACGCACAGGCAGGAATAGATTGCATCTTGACCTCTACACTAACAACCAAGATGCTGAGGTGGAGCGACTAGTCAAGATTGGGGCAAATCGTTATCAGTGGAGATATAAGCAAGATGATGATTTTATCGTGTTAGAAGATCCTGATGGCAATCTCTTCTGTGTAGTTCAAGTGAGAAGCAAACGATAATTTGTCAAATAGTTAGAAATTCTAAGAGTTCTGAATATTTTATTAAAACCCTCAAAACCTCATTTGGTATCCTTTATATAATACATTTGCCTAATTTTGGGACAATTTTGTAGTTCAGAAATATTATATGAAAAATTAATTAATTTATAATTCAATACTATAATTTACATTTACTTTACAGTATCAAGTAGAAAGTAACTTTAACGAAACGTAGTGAATTACTTCGATTGCAATTTTTTTAAATAGGTTTTTCTTTTAGTATTCACATAATCAAAAATTTTTTAGTTAATGCCTTGAGGTCAAAAACTTTTCTTTGTTATCTGCTTTAGCAAATGAATATAATGCATCATACACAGGAAATTGTTTTACCATATTATCATAGTCATCTTTTGATGTAACATGAAAACCAGCAGCAATTGCTGCAAGTCCTGCTGACTGTGGTGTTAAGTGTCTTTTTTCGGTATCTGCCCCTCTTACAATTTCACCTAATATTAGTAATTCTGGATTCTTTTTGTCAAGTTCATATTTCTTTATAATTGCATCAAATGAACATTCATCGCCATGATGACCTAATTCAACATTTGGTATATCAAATGGAATCGCATTCTCATTTCTCATTATTTCAAGTATTTTATGAGCAGGTACAAATAAAAATTTGGCATCCTTATCTATAAAATTCTTTATGAGCCAAGGACATGCAATTCTATCTACCTTAGCATGTTCTCGAGTTATCCATTTCATAGTAGTCTTTATTGAAATTTATAGTATTATAAGTAATTTTTTCTTTCTCTCTTCTATATTCAGTAACCTGAGAAAAACCTATATTTTTTATAATTACTATATAAATCAGAATGATATATCAATTAATAGAAATTATATTTTTGAATAAATTTAAATGAGATTTCTAATTATAAAATGGTTCGGTAACATAATAGATAAAGTTTTTATATAAATGTAAAAGTTAATTTCTGTTCATAGCCAAAAGTTATCTGATTGATCCAATGGAGGAGAATAATATCTAATCTAATCGAAAGATATATTTTATTACTATTCAGACCATTTTGGATATTCATTTGTTAGTATACTAATTATCTAGCTTTTGATAATAACCAATTTACCTCAAAAATTGATTGTGAAAATCACTTTTTGGTTTATTATTAGAAGAAGTACAATCAAGTTTATCAGTATTATTAGTTGTTGTAATATTAAAGAACCGATTTTTATCTATACCAATTACATAAGTATACTACTTTATTTTACTCTCAGATAATACGTATTAGATAGCTATTTGTAATAATTTAATTATAATTGAATTAAATTGTATTGATTAAATTGATTATTTTAAAATTTAAATAATTCTTTCACGTAGTATATATTGACTTGTCGAGTGAACCAGCAGTATACAATTGGGATAAAATAGTACTCAAACCTGTACGTTCAAAAGATAATCAAGATGTTGGAAATGTCATTTGTGTAGAACAAGATACTGTTACAATACATGATGGTCGCTATGAATATAAAGTGTCAAAAAACGATGTTGAAGGATTTAATGGAGGAGAAGTATTTTTGCTCAAAGATTATGCAGATTTGCAGAAAAATAAAATTAAACCCTAATTTTTTATTTTGAAAAATCATAATTCCATCCAAATATTAACATAGAGATTTATTTTATGAATTGTTTCACAAAAAATAATTTCTTAATTCTATTTGATTTAAAATATATATTAAAAGAAGATTTTTAAAATTATTTTCAAAAATATTATTTTTATATATATATTATTTTTTACTATTAAATTACCAAATTTAAGATTTTTTCAAGTACATATTATTTTGATATTAAGATATATTGCACTTATACCAAATAACGCACCATCTACGAATATAAAATCTATAATATAGAATGGATCCCATAACTACAGATTTTGTAAATTTTCGTTAATAAAATCAACGACATGTCCATCATCAGCTATAGCAATTATAAAAGAGATAAAGAGGAAAGAAGCCAAGGAATGGATTGTTGATAATCTTTTAAGCATACCAATATTATAGCAGAAGGAGCAATTATTATTAAATCTAAAAGAGGATACAAAAGGCTTGTTATACTCATGCATACCTGCTGCACGTATTATTAGTCTAATTAAGCTCTCTAGATTAAAATATTTAAACTTTTATAGAGACTAATGGGCTAGGTGTATAAACTGTTTTTGACACAATTTTGTAGTTCAAAAAGATTTTAGTGATAGATTTGATCTAACTTTTAATTATTTTATCCAACTAATAATACCAATGTCAGAAATGACTAAAGATGAAATCAGAATTTTTCTTTTACAAGGAACTTTTACAGGGAAACTTGGAACAATTAACAAGAATGGAACACCACACGTAGTTCCAATATGGTATACACTAGATGAAGAGGATACCATCATTTTTAATACAGGTAAAAATTCAGTAAAAGCAAAAAATATTCAACGTGACAATCGAGTCCGTCTATGTGTAGATGATCAAGTTCCTCTTTACTCATTTGTTATTATTGATGGTTTTGCAGAAATAATTAGTAATGAACAAAACGAACTATTTAAATGGGCTAAAATAATAGCGGCAAGATATATGGGTAAAGATAAAGCCGAAGAGTATGGCAGGAGAAATAGTTCAGAAGAAGAATTATTGATAAAAATAAAGCCAACCAAAGTTATTGGTCAGAAAGATATAGCAGGATGGTAATTCAATTATTTTTTTTATAAATAATTTATTGATTCATAAACTAATGAATCCTGATTAAAAATTACTTTAATTGAAAGACAAATTGGTTTTGAAAGCTTCGAGCATGACAGGTAATTGGGATTGGTAAACTAGTATTTATTGATATGATATCTCTAACCACGATAGAAAATTAGTTGCATAACTGTAACATTACAAAACAAATTTATCCCAAGAGACACATATATAAAAAATTATAATAATAGATAATAGAGAGGAAATAAAATTTGGCTAAAATTGCTATTATAGTTGGATCTGTAAGACAGAATCGACAAGGTATCAAAGTTGCTCGTTGGATGGAAGAAAAATTAAAAGAGAGAGGTCATATCGTATATTTTATAGATCCAGTCGAACTCAATTTGCCACTATTAGATAAAATGTACAAAGAGATTATAGATCCACCAGAAAATCTAAAACAATTGAGAAATCAAATTGTAGAAGCAGATGGATATATGCCCATAACTCCAGAATATAATCATAGCACATCTGCCGCAATGAAAAATACTCTTGATTATTTTCTTGAAGAATATTATTTTAAGCCTTCAGCGATTGTATCATATTCTGTTGGTGGATTTGGAGGTGTTAATGCTGTACAACATCTTAGAGTAATATTTGCAGAACTGGGAGCACCATCGATTTCATCATCATTTTCAATATCCAAAGTTCAAGATGTATTTGATGATGCTGGTAGATTAAGAAATCCACTTTATGATAAAAGAGTAAAACGATTTATTGAAGAATTTGAATGGTATATAGAGGCATTCAAAAATCAACGCGCAAAAGGTACTCCCTA
>DASQLB010000221.1:0-12051 GCA_035630235.1 Nitrososphaeraceae archaeon
AATTTCACAGGCGATTTTTAATTCCAAAACTTCATTTGCTCCTTCATATATCGTAGTTGCTCTAGAATCAAGGAAATGTCTTGCAACCCTCGAAGTCTTTTTATAACCTTCTGAGCCAAATATTTGGACTGATCTATTAGCAACATCGACAGAGGCGTTTGTAGCATAATATTTTGCAATTGCTGATAATCTATCGCATTCATTTCGTAGATCGGAATATTCTTTATTTTTTCGATTGATTTTGAAAACCCATTCATTATCTTCTCTTTTTAAAGTCTCCAAATAGATCTGAAGTTTCTGTCTAACGGTTGCAGCTTTATAAACTAACCATTTTGTACTTTCTAAAGCTACAATTATTTTAGAGATATGTTGTTGTACCAATTGTTTCTTTGCTAATACCGTTCCATGTTGACTTCTAATTTTAGAATATTTTATAGTCTCACTTAAACAATCCTTCATTACTCCAATGGCACCTGCAGCAACACTTAGTCTACCATCTATCAATCCACTAAATGCTATACTTAATCCGTTACCAGTTAATCCGAGCAAATTTTCCTTTGGGATTTTACAATTATTGAACTCTATTATTGCATTCTTGACAGTTAAGAGGCCAATTTTATTTTTAATTTCTTTTATCTTTATTGCTGTGGAATTTAAATCAATAATAAAAGCAGATATTTTTTTATCGCTTCCTTTTTCTTTAGCATAAGTAGTTATTGTTTTTGCAAATGTTCCATTACCTACCCAGTGTTTTTTTCCAGATAGTATGAATTGATCTCCTCTTTCCTCAAATTTGGTTTCGATTAAGGAGGGGTCACTTCCTGCATTGGGTTCTGTCAACGCAAAACCCATTATATCTATTCCGTTGGTAGTATTAGGAAGGAATTTCTTTTTCTGTTCGTCATTTCCCCAGTTTTGTAATATCATTTGTCCAATAGAGGTATGACAAGAAAAAAATGTTCTCATGGAACTTCCTTCCTCTCCAATTCTTTCTAATGTAAGCAAATAACTTAAAATATCATATCCTAACCCACCGTATTTTTTTGAAATGGGGCAACCAAGCATTCCTATTTTATTGAAAAAAGGTATAACTTTTTCATTGAGAGATCCTTTTAGATAGCATCTTTCTTCCTCTTCTCTTAATAGCTTGCAAATACTATCAATTTTTTTTAATAAAATTTTCTGATCTTCCGATAAATCAAATTTCATCTGGGAAAGGTTAGAAAAATGATAATCGTCCTCTTTCATCTGACAAACTGTATATTAACATATAATAAAATAAATGTTTTAAACAATAATAATAGAAAAATATGCTAATCGTGGTTGAGTTCTATTTACCTTCTTTAGGTTATAAAAAAATTACATGTTACTTTGAAATATCTTGATGTTATAGAAAATACTGTTTTAATATAATGAATCAGTTCATCGACTTATTTCTCAGATTTTCGACCCAAACAACCAAATTTCAAATTAGAGACAAAAATATTACAGCTAACAGACAAAATTTCTTTATTCTATAAAATATTTTTTCATTATTTTTGGCATATCTAGTTTTGTTAACTTAGCGAATTCTTGCTGGTGTTCGTTTTTTAAATGGCGTATAGCAAATCTAACCTCTTTATGACATAGTTTGCATTTGGCCTTTCCAAACATGAGATATTAGCTTGATAGGCTATACTTAACTTTTGTTATTATCTTATTCAATGCGCTATTATTGAACTCTTTTACACAACTCTTTGTCTTCTCTAATTAGCAACTATGTTTTAAATAAAATTCTAACTCAATTATACAATAATACTTTTAGGATCACTTCTTGTTCTAAATTCTCTAATTTAATAACGATAACATATTCTATAACAAAAATCCTCTTGATACAGGATGTGATAATAGTTTTGTACTATCTGTCTATATGTATCCATTGATTAGACTATTATTTTTCCATTTTAAATTATTTTTCTGTCTACATATTTACAATTTTATTTCTAATGGAATAATTTTATTTGTTTTTCTACATCCAGATTTCTTTCAAGTCTTATTGTTGGTTTTGATGTCTTTTAATGATAGTATCAGATTTATTTGTTAGGTATGCAACGAAGCAGTGGTTATAATTAAGATTTAGTGAATTTTAAATAAAAGTTATTAGTCAATAAATATAGATTTTTCTAATCTAAATCACTATTCTCTGATTGGTTTTACCTCACTAACAATTTCATCTTTATCTTCATATTTTCTTTGTTGTGGTAACATTATATATACACAAGCTCCCCCACACATTGTGCATGGAACATTATTTCCTTCATGCTGACCTTGCCTATTATGGATTCTCTCTGCTTCTTCTGGATTGATGGAGAGTTCTATCTGCTTTTGCCAATTTAAAGTTCTCCTTGCTTTTGTGATTTCTCTATCCCATTTGATCGCTTTATCTCTCATCTTTACCAAATCACCTGCATGAGCAGCAATTCTGTAGGCAATTAATCCATCTTTTACATCCTCAACATTGGGCAACGATAGATGTTCTGCTGGAGTTAAATAACATAATAGATCAACTCCTTCTGAAGCCGATACTGCGGCACCTATAGCACTCGCTATATGATCGTATCCTGCTGCAATATCGGTAACTAATGGTCCAAGTACATAATAAGGGACGTCTCCAATTAATGATTTTGCTAATCTAACATTTGCTGCAACTTCATTTAATGGAACATGACCAGGCCCTTCAATCATAACCTGTATATCCCTTTCATGTGCCCTCTTGGATAACCTAGCTACATTTACCATTTCTTGTATCTGGAGCTCATCATGTGAATCTAATATAGACCCAGGTCTTAAAGCATCTCCCAAGCTAAAAGTTACATCATATTTTTTTGCTATTTCGCACATGTAATCAAAGTGTTGAAAATATGGATTTTCTTTATCGTATTTTAACATCCATGCAGCGGTAATTGTACCACCTTTGGATACAATACCTGCATGTCTTTTGACCTCTAAAATTCTTTTTGCTATTTCTTTTGTTATACCTGAATGAATGGTAGTATAATCAACCCCATCTTTGACGTGTTTTTCAAATGCATTTAAAAAATCGTCTTCAGTTATATTCAAAGGATTTTTGTATTTTTCTACACCATAGGCATAGGCTTGATAAATAGGAACAGTTCCAAAGGTAATTGGTGCTGCCTCTAATAGTTTTTCTCGGATCAAATCTAAATTTCCACCATCAGAAAGATCCATTATAGTATCTCCTCCATATTTGACTGCAACTTTGGCCTTTGAGATTTCTTCGTCTAAGTTCTGATAGAGGGTTGAGGTTCCAATGTTAACATTAACTTTTGTTTTTAGTCCCTTTCCAATGCCAACAACTTTTATTTTTTGTTTTCTAATATTGTTTTTAGGAATAATTACAGAACCATTCGCTACTTTTTGGATTAAGAGATTAATATCCATGTCTTCATCTTTTGCAACCTGAACCATTTCCTCTGTCGGAATGCCTCTTCTTGCACTTGTCATCTGGGTACCCATTACTATTCTATTAAATATAGAACAAATGAATATAAAAGAATGTCTCCCTCTCGTATAGAGAAATTTTTAAGATAGAATTCAACCTTAGTTTATTAAATGATTGGACACTATCCAGTTAATTACAATCCAGTATAGAAATAACCTTAATAAAATTAAAATAAATTATATACTATGAATTTTTCTATCGATGACGATCCTTTTTTCAATAAATACCCTCATTCTTATCAAAGAGAGCCTTTCCTGTTAGAAAAACTACTTTTTACATTATCTAAAAAATGGATTGCTGGATATGATATAGATGCTGCGTTAAAATATGCTCTTGATGCGAATAAAAGAGGTTTGAAATGTATTATCAATTACTTGGGAGAGGATTTAAAAAATGTAGAAATGGTGAAAAATACAGTACTAGAATATAAAAATCTCATAAAAAACATGAAAGTCTGTGGTATAGAAGGTTCGATTTCGATAAAACCTACACAAATAGGTCTCTCCTTGGATATGAATTTCTGTCTAGGCCAATTACTAGAAATAACTTCGATCGCAAAAAAGAACAATATTTTTTTATGGATAGACATGGAATCTTTTGAGAATGTAGATCCGACTATAATTATTTATAAAAAAGTTATTGAAGAAATAGACCAAATCGGTCTTGTTCTCCAATCAAATCTTAAAAGAAGTTATTCTGATTTGAGAAAGTTATTGAGTTATAGTCCAAATATAAGGTTAGTAAAGGGAGCTTATCATGAAAAAGAGGTATATGCATTTCAAACTAAACATGAAATTGATAATAATTACATCGAAATGGCTAAATTCTTATTTTCGAAAAAAAATGATCTTAGAGAAAACCAAATTTTTGCAATTGCTACTCATGACTCTAACATAATCCAAAAATCATTAGATCTACTTTTTTTATACGATTTTAAAAAAGAACATTTACAATTCCAATTTCTAAAGGGTATTCGGGAAAAACTTAAAATTAATTTATTATTAAAGGGATTTAATGTTTATGAATACGTGCCATACGGTCAAAATTGGCTTCCTTATTCTGTGAGAAGGTTGAGAGAACGAAAAAGTAATATAATTCTATTAATACGTTCATTAATTTCCTCTTGATTAAAAATCAAATTATCTATATTTTATAGTCTTAATATTTCCACCATTTGCAGATACTGTCACTCTATCAAAATTCAATTCCTCAGGTTCAGGTGTTATAAAAATTCCACTGAATGGCCCAAGATTGCCAAAAGAATGAAGTTTGCCAGTATCACCAAATTGTACCATAACAGTTTTGATTTCCTGAGGGCTGTTATTGTTTACCTTTATACTTATTGTTTTGACAGAATGCATAGCATCGTTTCTTTCGATAATTTCTACGTTTAGTCCTGCTCTGGGAATAAAAACTGATAAAACAACTATAGCAACGACCACAATACCACCTAGCATAATATACTTTATTTTTTTTTTATTTAGTCGTAGAGGTGAAGTACTACCAGAGTCATTGTCCCATCTTCCCACATTGTAATATATCGTAACACCATAATAAAGTTCATGATAAAATTATGGTTTTCAATCGACTTTTTTATTGTGCTTCTTGATCTTTTTTAATTAAATAAAATTTAATTAATAACCCTTTGAAATTTATATTGATGCATACTTCCGATGACTCTCAATCAATCTATATTCATGAAATAATGAGTAAAAATGTTGTAAAGATTGGTTATAAAACTTCAGCGTTAGAAATTTCAAAAACTATGGTAAAACAGAGAATTAGTTCAGTAGTCATAATCGATAATCACAATAAAATTATAGGAATAGTTACAGAGAAAGACTTGATAAAAGAAATATGTGCAAAAAATCTTTTGGCAACTACGTTAACTGCAGATAAAGTAATGTCTTCTCCTTTAATATCAATTAGTAAAAAATCTACAATAAATGATGCTACAAAACTAATGGTTGAAAAAAGAATAAAACATTTGGCTATCCATGAAAATAACGATATTATTGGAATACTCACTACTTACGATCTCATTAAAGTTTTAAGAAATAAAATTAAATCTATGGATTTGGATTCAAATTTATTAGATGCGATATCAATGGCTGATATTCCTTTAGAAGAAGGTGGATTTTCTCTTCCATTATCTGAAGATGAATTAAAATAAATCAACGCAATGTACGTATCACTTTTTATTAAATATTTTTCTAATACACCTTGAGAATTATTGAAAACAACATACTATAAGTAAAAAAAACAATAAATACTTTGGTACATATTTTAAATAATGGTTACCGATAATCACACAGATGAAGAAATAAAAAAATTCTATGATTTTAAAAATATCGCAGTAGTTGGTATGTCAAAAAATGAAGAAAAACCGTCTCATTTTGTACCTAAATATCTAGCAAAAAATGGTTTTAATATTATACCGGTTAATCCCACAACAGATGAAATCCTAGAAAAAAAATCTTACAAACTTGTTTCTGAGATTAAAGAAGATGTTGATATTGTTGATATATTTCGAAAATCAGATGATATTATGCCTGTAGTAGAGGATTTATTAAAGAAAAAAGGAATAAAGTTAATCTGGTTACAAAAAGGTATTTTTAATCAACATGCAGAAGATGTGGCAAAAAAAAATAGAATTGAATTTGTATATAACAGATGTATGCTAGAAGAACATGAACGACTATTTTCAAAAACTTGATTTTGAAAAACTAACTATAAAAATTCCTGCAGGAATATGTAACATAGCACAATAAAAGTGTATACTTGATTTCAAACTTGTGCATTGTAAAAAATTACACATACCTGTTTTCATAAATTTATTGGTATATCCTATAGTACAAATTCATTATATTTTTTAGAATTTTGTGTGTCCTAATATTATCGTAAAGATTATAGATTCATATCACAAAATTCCACAAGATTGTCTTAGTAGATTGAAAAATTCATCAAGTAGTTAGTGGGTTATCAGAAAACATTTTCTGCAATCTTGAGTCAAGTGATATTTGTTCAATATTCATTGACAGTTTCCTAATATTATTAAATTTCATTATTTTTTTTATTTTTAAAGAAACCACAATTCAAATTATATAATGCATATACAGCATCCGAACAAATCTATATACTTAAAGTTAAATACAACATGCAAAAGAAAAAGGATTATTATCCTAATTCTATATTTTTATAAAATAGGCTATGACATTAACTTTGCTATTTGCAAGTATACTTCTCATTTTCTCGGAACGATATTTTATTTTTAAAGTAAATCTATTGTAGGACCTAAACGCTCTTTTATGTATAAAAATCCTATTTGGACTATAAATGGATTTATTGTAATACTTTTCGGAGCAGCTCTGCTAGTAAATTTTTTTACTTTTATGATGGAAAGAAATTATCGATATAAACGAATTGTTGAGTTCAATAAGCAAATATATCTTTAGCAGCTACTCTATCCATTTTTACATTACTTTTTAAATAAACATTCTTATTTTCAAGGTTAATGAAACAGTATTCTGTTCCTACTTTATTGAAAAATCATGAAAAATACTTATTTACAATTTTACTCTTAGCAATAATTTCTATAGTGGGATTTACTATAGAAAAAGCATATCCTCAAGTGGAAGATTCACAATTGAATGGTCCAGCAATGGATTCTCAAAAAACCAATAAATCGACACCATCTTCTGAAGGTAAATTTACCCCTAAAATGTATGTAAAAATTACATCTCATAAAAATGCTGACATAGTTCCTGCTGGCGATCTTACTATTAATGGAACTTCAAGCGACACTGCGTCGAGGGATTGCGTAGTAGACGTTGATTGGAATAATGAAAAACCTGCGCAAATAGTGACACCTACAGGACCAGGCGGCTCTAGTGATTTCTCAACATGGACATTTAATTATACAACAGATTATCGTGAGATCGAAGTAGGACCAAATGAGCTTACATCAAAATTAACTTGTATCAACCCTGGACCTTTAACTAAGTGGTTCAGTGTTACAGTAACAGGAGAACAACCACCGTTTCCAAGACCATTACCTGTTCCTTAATATTTATTTTTTATTTACATATTCTATTTAGGTCAATGGAAATATATTAAGCAATTTCACTGCTCTAATTAACATACATATTGAATTTCAAATATTTTTTAACTACTAATGTTAATTTTGCTGTTTCAAAACGAGAAATATGTGTTATCTTCTCTATATTTGTTATTGCATTCATCGTCAGATTTTATGGTTTAGGTGAGGTAGCTCTTAATAATGATGAAGCGATATATGCTGGACAGGCTGCTTCACTTGCAAATTTTAGTGAATATCAAGAACAATTTTCTATATTCAGAGCACATCCATTATTATTGCAATTTATGATGTCGATATCCTTTTATTTTTTTGGGATAAATGAATTTACTGCCAGAATCGTTCCTATGTTTTTGAGCTGTAATATTATAGTAATATCCTATTTTATTGCTAAATTTCTATATAACCAACGAACTGCCATAATATCTTCTATTATCCTTAGTTTACTTCCATATCATATATCGATCTCCAAACAGGCACTTGTTGATGTATCAATGTCATTTTTCTTTGTTCTTAGTCTCTTACTAATTATACTATATTACCGAAAAAACACATTCTTCCTCCTTTATGGAATAGGAATATCTACAGGTCTTTGCTTTCTTTCCAAAGAAACTGGAATTATCTCCTTAGTTATTTCTATCGTAAGTTTAATTCTTATAGATAAAAAAATAAGATTCAAAAATATTATCGTTCTTACTTTATCTTTTGCTGTTGTAACATCTCCATATTGGATTTCTTTTTTAACTTTAGAAGAAGCACGTAAATCACTATTAGAATATATTGATTGGCAAAGCTCCAGGCCAGCAAATCATGGTAATCTTTATTATATTAATATTATATCCAGCGAAATTTTAGGTTATGCATTATCTTTGTTACTTGTGATTGCCTATTTGCAAATCTTAGTTAACAAAAGAAATTGGAAGTTTTCGAATGTCATTCTTCCTTTTTTCTGGATTATTATTCCTCTATTTTTTTATCAAATGATTTCTGTTAAAGGATACCATTTTCTATTTTCAATTACCCCGTTTCTCGTTATTTTCGCTATCTCCTTCCTTTCCAGTAATTGGATTAACAGGATTTCAAGGAATGAGATTTTGTTAATTGCCATAATTCCATTGACATTAATTTCCAATAATTATATCATCAATGAATATTTCTTATTTATTTCGCATACTCCTGTTCTAGGTTCAGAATCACTATTTCATATGAGAGATGCGGCCATGTGGATTAAAGAAAATACTCCAGAAGATTCTACAATTCTTACCCTGTATACTCATATGTCGAATATAATAAAATTTTATGCGCAAAGAGATTCGATAGCGATTCAATCAAACAATAATCCCTCATATCAAAAAATAGAAAATTTAGATATACAGATCTTGGCTAAAAAAATAAACTATATTGTTTATGAAAAGATTCAAATTGATAATGGAAAATTTTTAGAAAATAAAGCGACAGATCTTGAAAATTACGTCAAAAAGTATGATGGAATCCCAGTGTATGTTAATTACCAAAATTATACTAATGTAGAAAATAATAAATTTGTATCAATTCCAGCGATAATAATATATGAATTTAGCAAATGATCTAATCTTAGTTTTGATTTAATACAAGACAGTTTTAATGATATTGTTATTGATCTAAAATGATAATCAAAGCCTTCTGTTTTGTATTTGTGGTTTTTTTCACCTTGTCAATGAGTAGTAATGTTTTTGTTATTACTACAGTCTATTCAAATGAAAATAAAGAATTATCTCAACAGAATAAAACACCTATTGATCATGTGATTATTATCTCACAAGGAAGGAGAAGTTTTGATAATTATTTTGGAAGCTATGAAGGAGCTAATGGATTTCCTAAAAATACAGGTATACCAATAAACCCATTTGAATTCTCACCTTCATTCCAAAATTTTACCATATCATTAAGTTTTCTTAGCAATGCTTCTAAAGTTGGAACAGAAAGTTTTCTTATAAACAAGGGAGGAATAGGAAAAGAAACCCCAGGAAATAATTTAAATTTTGGAATATGGCTTGACGAAAAAGGCCATCTAACTGGAGGTTTCGAAACAAAGAGCGGAAATGATTTTTTTTTAGTATCAAAAGATAAATATGCAGATAATAGTTGGCATGATATTTTATTAACATACGATAAATCGATCTTGAAATTATATGTAGATAACAATTTGCAATCTGAATTAAATACGGAAGGGGCTATACCAGATGATAATAACCTGCCAATTATTCGATTAGGAGCAAATTTTTTAAAACAAGATAATTTTTTTGTTGGTAGTATGCAAAATCTTTTACTATGGGATAGATCATTAAATACAAATGAAATTTCGTCATTTTTTACAAATAATACGCTTCCTACAGGGTCAGTTGTAGACATTCGGTCAAATACATCTAATATTGATTATGTGAATGAAATTTCTTCTTTAAATTTCAATGGGACTAATTATTTTGATTTGAAGTTAAGTCCCAATATCACTAAAGGCTTAATAGAGCCATTTCATTTAGAAAAAACTAAAACACCAAACCTAAAATATGGGCCACTTATCTATGAGAAATCTTATAATTATGGTTTCATGGATGGTTTTATCTTTGCTCAAAAAGATAACAAGATAAAATCAAAGGAGATGAAAAAGTCTGACAATGATGATACTATTGTAATGGGATATTATAACAAAAGTGAAATTGGTTCATATTGGGATCTAGCTTCCGACTTTGTGCTAGCAGACAATTTTTTTAGTCCTTCCCAACAAACTGATTTGACTAATAATCTATATTTATTTACTTCAGAAGAAGGTAATTTTAAAAAATACGTGCCTCGAACAGGTTTATCTATCAATTCAACTATCCTAGATTTATTAGAAAAAAAACAAATAGCTTGGAAAGTTTATGTCGAAAACTATGATTCAAATCTAAATTATACCAACGAGAATGACTCATTAAAGCGATATCTTACTATAAATCCTATACTTGGAATTCCTAGATTTGTGGAAAATGCTACACTTAACGAAAGGATACAGGATTTGAGTAACTATTTCCATGATCTTAAGAATAAATTACCATCTGTCTCGTATATTATTTTACCTGACAGTCAAGAAAGCAGCCCAAAAGATATTTTCAAAGGTCAAGAATCAGTTGTTTCTTTAATTATTTCATTAATGAAAAGTAAATACTGGAAAAATAGTGTTTTTATATTAACCTATAGTGGTTCTGGTGGTTGGTATGATCATGTCCCGCCTCCGCTAAATTCGGAGTACGAATATGGATTTAGGATACCAACACTATTCATTTCTCCCTATTCTCACCAAGGTAAAATAGATTCTACTTTCTATGACACTCTGTCGATTTTAAAATTTATAGAGTATAATTTTAATCTAGAATCCATCGACGGTAGGAATTCATCATCTAATAATATTTTAGCGGCTTTCGATTTTAATAAACCTCCACGGAATTCAAGTGAAAGCGTATCCAATCTTTTAGAAAATTATCAAACAAATATAACAAAAACGAAACCTGTTTTAAAAGAAAATATTTCTTTTACGTTTAACCTATATTTGATAGTGTTAATATTTGTTGTATTAGTTTTTTTGTTCCTACGATTTATTATAAAAAAATAATTACTTTACATTTGTTATCAAAGCTGTTTTTTTCTATTATTTTATAATGATATAGATAATAATGATCAATATCTAATATTATATAAAATATGCTTTAGACAAATAAAGTTTAAAATATAAATCTCTGAAAAAGAACTTAATATTTTCAATCTATTTTTATTAATTGACATTTTAACATCTTTTCATCCAATAACTTGTGATTAAAAATTGAATATTATATTGGTACCAATTTAGATTTCATTTTCCATTTAAACCAATAAATAAATGTTTTTCAATTCTTCCTCTTATGATCTCTTGTAATATTCATCAAGTTTATTTAGCCATAATACTACTTTCTGGTAAAAGTTTAAATTTTCATTGAATATCTTTTTTGAGTTCGGTATTACTTAGACCACAGCTATTACATTTAAAAACTGTTAATTTCTCGATATGGGTTGCTTCCATTTTATCTCCACAACAAGGACAATTCATATTTATTTAAATGTAATATAAATATAAAAATCCATGGGTTTAGCCGGATTTAATGAAAGTGACAATTGTCAATATTACATAGGCATTTAAAACTGATAAATCAATCTATCCTAATTCCAGTTGTTTATAGAGGTTGATTGCTTGAGTTTCATAATTAAATGCCTTTGAAAGAAGATCCATCGATATTTTATTTTCAGTAAGATTCCCTGTTACAATATATTTCTTATAATGGACGTAGCTCTCTATTTCATTTTCAATTGAATCAATATAGTTATTCAGCACCGGTTTATAATCTTGTTGTACTGTGGTTTTTTTGGCAAATAATATTATCTCTTTTAGATTATCAATATATCC
>DASQLB010000222.1:0-3477 GCA_035630235.1 Nitrososphaeraceae archaeon
AATATGTGTAATGCAATTATTTGAAAGAAAGGAAATTCTGTTAGGTGAAGATGAAAGTATTTTAGATTTGCTCCAAGATGGACGAGATTTATAGGTAGCAATCTAGGCTATATCTTATTCTTCTTCGAAATATCTTATCAGAGTGTTTCGAGCCTAGTTTGATCATACTAGAAGAGGTAAATGTGGTATAGTCATTGTTCCTATCATTGAATGCATTTGTAAGTCCTGATTTACTATCTTTTGTAACAACAAGATGTCTTAGGTCTGCCCCCACGAATCTAATTCAAACAATAATTGCAAAAACTTCAAATGATAAACGTTGATATTCGCGGAATCATTTGACAATAATTATTAATTATTAGACTTTATTGTAAAAAATTTAATAATATCACTGATAATAAAAAATATATTATATATATGAAATTGAATTAACTGATAATCTTAATATATACTTATTTTAAGTAATAGTGTTCATATTTTTTATACTACTTTTTTTAAGCGAGGTTGTTCATATCATCGTGTTGTCATTTAACCAAATTGTAAATAATAAAAAAACTAGAAAGCTAAGGAAGAATGAAAAAGAGTTACTAAAAAAAGTAAATAACAAAACAGAAGGAGTACAACAATCACAAAGGAAATTACCTGAACCTATAATATACCAAGAGGAGAAACAAAGAAATATACTATTCAAAAATGATAATGATTATTTTAAACAACATAGAGAACAAACTATGAGGGAGGCAGAAGCGATTACAAACTATTTTCTAGAACTTCATAAAGATATTATAAATTCATATAGTTCAGATTATTCTAACTTGTTAGAAAATATTTTTAACCCATCTTGGGGTGATCTTACTATTCATGAAAGATTTACAGATTATCCATTTGACTTACAAAATATGTATTCCATTCTAAATAGTAATAGAGATAACTCACTAAAAATGATTGATAACATCATAACTAATAATTTAAATACATTTATTAAATCAATTGAATTTACACAAAGATTCTACAAAGATGTACTTGAGAGTTACTTGAATTATATTAACAAATAAAATAGTACTAGCATTTTTATCATAACTTAAAAAACCTATTATTTACTGATAGTTGCCTAAAATGATTTATTCGGCCTATCTCTAGTTTTTCCTTACTGTATTTTGCTAGGATTTTTAATATTATCTTGACATATTAGTTAATCTATCAAATTTTATCATTTAATTAAATTAACCATTCTTCAGTAAGATCATGTACAACTTCTTATGATATAAATAGAAACCCACACCAAGATCGTTGATATTATAATTTGAATACTATTTTTTTAAAATAAAAACTTAATCTTAATTAATTTGAGAATAAAAATATGTTAACTTAATAATAAAATTCTCTTATTTAATAATAAAAGTTGGTAACCAAATGTAAATTCTATAAATATTATAACTGGACGGGCTCTGTTAACTTAAGGATAAAGTAGTCATACATTCTACTTTTCAATTATGTTCTGTGCTCAGTTTTGATTGAATTTTTTAAATTTATTTCCTGATTTTTGCTTAACTTAACAGAGCCACTGGACGTCCAGAATAAATAGAATGAAATTGGTAAAATAATGTAAAGCCATACTATATAACTGAAATGGTATTTGATACTCTCACCTTATTTCTTAATAATAGGAATAAAATTATTTGATTTTAAAGAATCATCAAATAAAATAATAATATAATAAATATTAATTTAATAAAAAATAGTCAAGAAATATTAAAAAATCCGGGTTTAATAGTAAATATAATTATTTAGTTCTTTTTCCTTCAAAATATGGCAATACTTTATTTGCAAAGGTTTTAATAAATTCAATTTCATTTGGACTTGTACTGTGTGTATATATTTGAGTAAAACCAGCTTTAAAATATTCTTCTATTGGTTTAATTAATTCTTCTATTGAGGTAACAATCAGTATTGATTTTCTTAATTCATCATCTGATACTTCTTCTCTTGCTATTTTTTCTAAAATTCGTGGGTCATTTATAGCTCTATCAAAAGCATTATCTATCTGTGAGCTTCTCCAAAATTCACACGATTGAAAAGCCTTATCATAATCTTCAGAATAAGAAATTTTTGGTTTAGCAATTTTTTCCAGTATATCAGGATTTTTTCCAACTTCTATTGCTGCCTTATTAAATATATCAAAAGTGTCATGAAAATTATTTGGTTTTGAAGTCGTAATTAATCCATCCGTTAATCTACCAGCAATTTGAATAGCTTCTTTTCCTGAAGCTGCCATATAAAGAGGTATATTTGTAGCAGGAGGTGTATACAACTTGGCATTTTTTAGCTTAAAATATTGACCATTAAAGTTTACAAAGTCATCCTCATCATAATTATTATTATCATTTATATCCAATGATCTAATTTTTTTGTCATCACCACTTCTTTTATTCCATAATTTTTTTATTATTTTAATAGATTCTGTTGTTCGTTCTAATCTTGTGTTGGCAGAAGGCCAGTCAAAACCTAGAGAAACTTCATTCATGGCTTCTCCTGTTCCTACACCAAGGCCTATTCGTCCTGGATATAATACATCTAAGGATGCAAAATGCTTGTGCTATTATACCAGGGTTATATCTATATACAGCTGCAGTTACTCCAGTTATGAATTTCATTTTTTTTGTTCTTTCAGCAGCAGCTGCTAACCACACCCAAGTAAAGTTACCATAACCATTATTATGTGACCAAGGATGAAAATGGTCACTTGTAAGAGTTTGATCAAACCCCATCTTTTCGGTTACTTCTACACAACGCAACAAATCTTTCATTGAATATTGTTCTTGTGAAGCCCAATAACCTATTTTTGTCATATAGTTTGATGTCTAACATAATATTTAATTAATTTATAAAAAAACAAAGATCAATTATAATTATACGCTATAGTAATTAGAATGATAATCTTGATTATAACAGATTATCTTAACTTAATAAAATTAAATAATGGATTAATCTTATATACATTAAAAGGAAAGAAAAAATGGAAAAATTATTGGATTCAGTCTATCTTAAAATTTTTTCTGAATTTTGTTTCTAATTTTTCTGATTTTTATCTTCAGACACCACATAAGATGTAGGTTAATTTTTATATATCAACTGATGTTTGTATTTAGTTTATGTTTAGTCTGGCATTTCGCAGATTTCCAAAATATACATATTTAAATGATAAATTGAAAATTATATTACATAAAAATTATCATGCGTCTCGGTTATAGTTAATACTATCTATTAAGTTAAACAAAATGCATATCGACTCAATCATATCTTATGTATTTAAGATATAAATATTTTAATGGCAATAAGGCTTTGTCCATTCTTCATTCGAAAATTCTGATATGTCACAATATCTAGAATATATTGTTGCCAAATTGTTTTCTATGAGTACTTTATTAATATTGATTCCATCACAATAAACAATACCAACTTCTCTTCCATATCTGT
>DASQLB010000223.1:0-8611 GCA_035630235.1 Nitrososphaeraceae archaeon
CAACTGCAAAGAAAGCAACAACACCAGCAAAGAAAGCAACTGCAAGAAGAAAAGCAACAGAAATTAATGAACTACAAAAATCATCAGAAAATGTTCCAGAGAGTCCAATAGAGAGTCCAATAGAGAGTCCAATAGAGAGTCAAGCAGAGCAAACTCAATCAGAAACTCCTTAAAATTAGTAGTACATTATGATGAGGTCTAATATATGGTAATCCACCATTTAGTTTATCAAACTATTTTTTCTTATTTTTATATGATATAGTTGGAAATATAGCTAGATTCACATTTTAAAGCCGATTATGTAAATTATAAAATATCTAATTACATCATAATGGTTAATAATTTCAATATGTGGTATATTAGTCATTCATTTCACTATATTAAAATCTGTAAAATCATTTCTAGTGCATCAGCCGTTTAAAATAAAGTGCTTTCACAATTAACATAATTGATGCTGCACAATTTAAAATATGTATTTTCATTTAAGTTTTTAGTTAGTTTTATCACAAGCTATATTAGATAAAATTTTACAGTTATTTTATATATTGTGCACATTTGTAGCTGGAGTATCTTATGATGAAATCGCGTATGTATAATTCTACTAAATTGAATTTTATTAGATTACTAAAATTATTTGAAGACTCAATTGATGATGTCATAGCAATAACTAGAGCATTTAGTATTGCATATGTTATTCATAGAGGAAAATTCTATGATAACATAAAATCTGAACCATACATAAATCATACTCTTAGAGTTGCACTGATTCTCGCTAGTGAATTAAAAGTAAAGGATAGAGATGTTATAATCGCTGCTATTCTTCACGATGCCTTTGAAAAAACATATACAAATACTTTTCAGGAAGACCTTCTTAAAAAAACAGTTGGAGAAAAAGCATTCAATTTAATTTTATCCACAACTAAATTTAACATACAGGGGATGGAATCTAATGAATATTGTAAGCTAGTTTTAAAAAGTTCTCAAATTGTAAGATATCTTATACTAGCAAATAGATTGGATAGCATTAGAATTTTAAAGAATTCTATTCGCAAAGACAAGATACAGCGATTCAAAAAAGAAACCCAGGAATATTTTTTACCAATTGCAAATTTAACTGATGATAATTTAGTTTTTAAATTATCTGTTGCAATGTACGAATTAAAATAGTTTTGAACATGTTTTATTTTATTCAAATTTTTTAAATATCTACTTAATGTATGTTCAATATTACTACTAATATAATATCTATAAATCTTTTCTTTCATCAGTACCTGATGCTAAATATAAAGAAACTGAAAACTATATCAATTTATTCTCATATTTAGGAAACAAATAATAATTCTAATTATTTAAACATGGATTTCCATCAATATTGATGATATTATTTTTGCCATGTGGTATAATACTATATCTACTTCCAACTATTTTGCTGATAATATGAAGATTTGTCAATAAATGTTTAGTAACTTCTCCTATCAAATATCTTGACCTACCGTTTGCTAAACTTGCAGGTATTACTAACATATCTGCAAGATATTGATCAACAGCTACTTTTTTATTGTAGTTACTTAGAAATTTCATTGAAGCTTCTTTTCCTACATATTCTGCTGATTTATTTATTTTTCCGATAGAATCGCCTCCAATGTAAGGTCCAAAATCCGATTTAGAATAAACTAAAATTGATGCTCCGGGTGAGATAGCATTTTCAATAGATGCTACATAGCTATTACAGAATACTCCATTTCTTTCTAGTGCTAATATAGCTGCAGATATTTGACGATGTAATACATGTTGTGGAAGATTAGAACAAATTCCTACAATTTTAGGATCAATTCTTTGATAATCAATAAGATCAATTAAACCCAAGTTTTTACAAGGAAATATTTTTGCATTAACAATTCCTCCTCCATTTGGATAATATCCTCTTCTTATTACGTCAATATTGAAGTTTATTCCCATAATTTTATAGGCTTCAGAGAATACATATCTTATATAATCAATTGTAGGGCTCATTCTAACATCTGTTCCACCGATAATTTGTATATCAATTAATTTTTTAGATAAAGCTACGGATGGAATTAAGGCCTGTAATACCATAGATATACTTCCTGCCGTACCAATATCTACTTTAATTGACTTAGAATTATAATCAAAAAAACTTTCATTTGGATTGGGTGTAAATCGTAGAGATTGACTTCCAAGAGTGAGATTTTCAACTCTTGCATTGAAAATATCTGCTAATACTTTTATTGTATGGATATGTTGAGCTCGTAATCCACTTTTTGGTCTGTTTAATCTAATATTGTATATTTCTACTGGTTTTTGTAAAAGTACGGAAAGTGATATAGTAGATCTAAGTATTTGTCCACCTCCTTCTCCAAAAGAACCATCTATCTTTAACAATTCTATTCAATTTGTAGTAAAATTAATAATTAAATTTATTGCGATAAATCAAAGTTATCTGTATATCCATCATTAATATTTTAAAAATTAAATACTAATTGTTAATAACTATTTAACGTATATACAGGGATATTTAAACTAAAAAGATTAATAGTTCACTATTATAATATCTTGTAATGCCTACTGCATATGTTTTAATAAATTGTGATCTAGGATCTGAAGATGATATAATTAAGGAATTAAAGAAATTACCAGAAGTTGTTGAAGTAAGCGGTGTCTTTGGTGTTTATGATATTATAGTTAGAATCCGTTCTGATTCAATGGATAAATTGCGCGAAGTTGTCACTTGGAACGTTAGAAGAATAGATAAAGTTAGATCAACCTTAACTATGATGGTAATTGAAGGTCAGGGAGATAAAGATATAAATTAACAATTACACGTGCTCCAAAATATTTTTTATTACTTTAATTGTTTTCATTATTTCTTCTTCATTATTGAAAAAATGTGGAGATGCCCTTACTATTTTTTTTCCATTCAGTAAATCTCGTTCAGCCACAATAATTCCTTCCGTTTCAAGTTTTACCTTTAGCAGATTAGATTTGATTTTTGGACTAGAAAAAGAAACTATTGAATTGCGCAGTTTTTTATCATTTATTCCATGAATATCAATACCATCTATTTTTAACAACTCATTTCGTAAAATCGATGAAGTTTTAGAATTTATTGACGTTATTTTATGCATCCCTATTCTTAAAATATATCTAAGAGATGATTCTAAACCTGCTAGTGCAGGATAATTACGAAATCCTGTTTCAAATTTTTGTGGTATATCATTATGAATCAAAGAATCATCTGAAACAATCTGTCCAGATTCTCCTCCTATGCTATCTGGAATTAAAACATCTTTAGATTTTTTACTACAATAAAATATTCCTATCCCTAATGGACCACAAATCCATTTAAAACTAGGGAATGCCATGAAATCACATCCAATTCTTTTAATGTCTACATTTAAAGAACCAACAGATTGAGCTGAATCAATGCAATAAAGTAAATTATTTTCTCTTGCAATTTTTCCAACTTCTTCTACAGGCATTATAGAACCATTGTTATATAATACATGACTTAGAACTACTAATTTCGATCTTTTTAATTTAGCTAATTTCTCTAATTCATCTATATCAAAAAATCCATTTTGATCTATTTTTAATACTTTTATTTTTAATTTTTTCCTCTTCGCTATATATAACCATGGAAAATAGTTTGCATAATGTTCATGTCTTCCACCTCTAAGAATTATTATGTCTCCTTTTTTCCAATCTATACCATTTGCAACAAGATTTAGTCCTTGAGTAGTGCTTTGTGTAAAACTTACTTCTATTGAATTACAATTTATCAGATGCTTTATCCTTAACCTAGTTTCTTCTATCAATTTTTCCATATACTGTGACAAATCATCTGAGTCAGGGCCTTGTTCCGAATATTTTATGAGAAAATCTGTAATAGATTTTATAGAAGAAAGAGATAATGGAGCAATTGAACCATTATTTAGATAAATTTTCCTCATAGTAATTGGAAAATCCTTGCTAATTTGGAGTTTAATGTCTTCTAACAATATTATATTTTATATATTAAACATATTTAATTCATTTATAGTTGCACAAAATTTTATGTGATCTTTTAACAACTAGTGGATTAAATACATTATTATTTTATAATCCCTACGCTAAGCTTTGTTTTACATCAACAATTACCTCTTATTTTAGAAAAACAACTTATCTGGATTTTGATACAACTTATACTGCATATACTAAATCAGATTTAATAAAAAATTATGTCCTTAATGATATATCTTTGTTTACACCAAATGAAGGCGAATTGGAGTCATTAATAACCAAAATAGTTTCTAATATTTCAAATTCTTCATTATTGATAATTGATTCATTAAACAGCTTCTATAATTTATATTATAAAAAAATCGATATGGAATCTTTAAAGGGAATTTCCACGATTCAACATACTCTTTCAAACTTTTTAATGATATTATTGAAATTTTGTCAATCGCTAAAAATACCTATGTTAGTTACTAATATGATGCGGTATAGGAAAAAGAAGGAATGGATCAAAACTCCTACAAATAAAAGATTTCTACAGAATAAAAGTACCGTGATGTTATTTGTAGAATTGCAAAGTCAAAACATATTCTTTCTTGATATTATAACTCATCCTACTTTGTTGCCCACAACTTTAACTTTGGATAATAATAATATAAATATAAGATAGTACAATGATCTATAATTATTTCTAGAAATATGTTATGTAATTATTGGTTTCGTAAACTAAGATTTATAGCATCATTATTTTTACTAATTAAATATTGACTTCTTTCTGGATTATTTATTCTATAATTTTAATAGTAGTTGGTTTCTTCTTAATGACAATTGAATCTAAAGGAGAATTAATAGAAGTCTCACAAATTAATTCAAATCTTTCCTTAGATGTTGAATTAGAAAAAAAAATTATTAATAGCGGTAATAAACAAACAGTAGGATTTTTTTTACAAGATATTTCTAATAATATAATTGATGCTAAAATAGAAGGTAATATAATATATTTATCAGGGATGGCAGAATCATTTTCTATTAACATCACTAACAATCAATTATACAACTACTCATGGATAATTAATCCCAAAATTCAATCTTACGGAACTATATTATTGGATATATACATGATATATAATGGATCAAAGACTAATGTTGCAAATTTATCATTTTCTATAGATGATAATAACAATAACAATAACAATAACAATAAAAATGATAAGAATAAACATAAATAGCTATAGTTAAATGTAATAATTATTCTTTTTAATTTAATTTACGTTAAAATTGAGTCAAATATCATCACTATATTTCCTATAATGTATTAATTATATCAATAATATATCTCAATTCATTATTCTAATTAAATATAAAAAAATTTACTATAATACTTTAATATCTTCAATACTTTCTATTATCTTACATATACTTCTTGTAGAATTTCAAAAATCCATATTCTCTCTATTTTTTTAAATTAAATCTTTCCTAATCTTAACATATGAATGTAAATATTAATAAACATGAAGAATAGAAGTAGAAACGAAATTATAGCTTTCATACTAGAGTCAGTAGCAAATAGCAGAAACAGTAATGGAATTACAGCAACTAAAATTATGTATAGCGCATTCTTATCTTATTCTCAGTTGAAAGAATACCTTGCATTATTACTAGAAAAAGAGCTCCTTGAATATTATTCTGACACACAGACTTATAAAGTGACTTCAAAAGGTACCCATTATTTATCAATACATAAACAACTAAATGATATGATAGTTACTGCCAGCCAATTTTAATTAAATATTATACACTATCTTTTTATTTTTTATTTTTATTGAAAATATAATTGTAAAAAGGTTTTTGCTCTGCAATATTCAACAATAACCCAACTAGGGCTCTGTTAAGTTAACGATAAATCTAATGCTATGTATATCCTATTTCTAATATATGGCTATTAGATTTGAAAGAAACAGGATACCCACTATTGTAATTATCGATTCTTTATCTATATTTTTTGGGTCTCAGTTTTAGAAATACATCAAAAGTATTATCTATATTTGAAGATAAACTAAGTTATGTGTCTATCTGAAATTGGGTTCAACGTTTTAGTTCAGATCCTATTTACAAACGTAAAAGAATAACTGCATTCATCATCATAGATGTTAAGAGCCCAACTTGATATCTGCTTTTAAAACTTTTAGATACGAAACTATAAATTTTGTCTTAATTAATATATATATTTCTTGGAATCCTCTGTATACTTCTGTTTTTATGATCTTTCAATTCGAGAGCAAGAAGTAATTTATACTCTTTTAGCAAAAACATTCTACGTTATAGAAGAAAAATTATCATTTGATGATATGGAGAGCCAACTTCCTGATTTTCTTTCAATTACTGATTATTCAATCACATTTGTCAATCTAATTTTTCCATTTAAATTTGATAATTACCTCTTTCAGATCATTCCAATTGAACATTGGAATTCTATCAAAAATATAATAAAAGAAATAAAACATAGACGAGGAAATAAACCTGTTATATGTATTTTTAAATTTAAAGGTAATACAAACCAAACAGATTTTAATATTATTTTCTCTATAATGAATAGCTCAGTTCGTTCATTCGAGATTGCAATAGAAAAAGTAGAATATCTCGTAGATATAGTACCTACACAATTAAATTCTTTACCACCTAATACTTTTGAAGTTTTTTATTTATATGATGAATCATCTTCTAAATGGATTCCATATCAGGCAAAAAGCATTGTACAAAATTTTGTCAGTACATATATTTATAAAAATGGTTTATGGGAAGGATAATAAATTAATATGTCTTTATTTTTTAAAGTGTAGTATATTCATTACAATGTACTATATTTGAGCGGGGGTCGCCTAGCCTGGTAGGGCGTGGGATTGCTAATCCCATGTTCGAAAGAACTCGTGGGTTCGAATCCCACTCCCCGCGCTTATCTTGGGGGTTCCTCCAAAAATGTTATAAGATTTGATACGAGATACTTATCGTTAGATAAACAACAAGGAAAGAGAAGAAAGAAGGAGATGATAAATAAATTTGACTCTTAATATACAAAAAACAAGACAATTCATAACTCAAAAGGATGAAGAAAATAATTTAGTAAAAAAGATAGAGTCAATTACGAAATCACTTCGAAAACAATATTTTAAAAATAGTTTAGTTACTTTATCCAAGAAAAATATAGAAAATGCTAGAACTATCTGTAATTATATTATTGCAGAACAAACAGAAATAAACATAAAAGATTCTACAAAAGAAGGTAAAATCAAGATCCTTGCATGGTTATCAAATCACTTTCAAGATCAAAAATATTTCAAAGATATGACAAAATATGATATACTTGATTTTCTTAATACTCGTAGAAAATCTATTGTAGAGGATCCTTATCAAAAATGGATAGGCTCATACAATGGAAGGCAAATAGTATTAAACAAATTCTTTAGATGGTTATATAATCAAGATGAACCTGATCAGAGAAATAGAGAAACTCCTTCCTGTATGATCGGTATCAAAAAATTACCAAGAAAAGACATATCCTCTTACAAACCATCTGATCTCTGGGAATCACGAGAACATTCAACATTTTTGAAATATTGCCCAAGCATTCGTGATCGTTGTTATCATGCAATGGCAGTAGACATGTCAGCACGACCTTCAGAAATTTTAAATTTGAAAATAAAAGATATTGTCTTCAAAGTAACTGATGATGGTAAACAGTATGCAGAAGTTGTAATTAAAGGAGGCAAAACCAAATCTAGAACAATTCCTCTTATAGATTCAATTCCATATGTTAAAGAATTAATTAATACTCATTCTAATGGGGGAAATCCCGATTCTTGGTTATTTCTATCCAATTCTAATACAACCTTTGGTTCTAAATTAACATATGACGGCTTAACGTATCAATACAAGTATTTCTACAAAACAAGATATTTTCCAAAGTTGCTAGAAGATGAATCGATTCCTGAACCAGATAAATCTTTAATAAGAAATATGTTAACAAAACCTTGGAACTTGTATGTTTTTAGACATTCTGCCTTGACAGAGAAAAGTCAGATATTGAAAGAACATGTTTTACGAGATCATGCAGGATGGACTATGTCCAGTAAAATGCCTCAAGTTTACATTCATTATTTTGGCACAGAATCTTCAAAGTCAATTCTTGAAACCAAAGGAATTATTAAGAAAAATAATAGAGAACAATTTGATATTCTAAAATCTAGAGATTGTCCTAATTGCAAAGAGTCTAATAAACCAGATTCTAAATTTTGTGTAAAATGTAAAATGGTATTATCCTATGATTCTTACAAAGAAACATTAGAAAAACAAAAACAAAAAGGAGAAAGATTAGAATTGATTGAAAGACAAGTCAGCTTGCTAATGGAATCTCAAAAAAGATATGCAGGAATTGCTAAAACATCCAGAAAAATTAATGAAATTTTAATTTAATCCACAGAAAATGAAATTACAAGGAAAACTATAATTCATGTATATATATGATGTGAATCAGTTAATTCATTAGAAAACAAATATTGTTCACAATGTAGTCATTATCTTAAACCTTAAACATATG
>DASQLB010000224.1:0-8460 GCA_035630235.1 Nitrososphaeraceae archaeon
TATTGAATATGAATAATATTCACAAATTTGGGGGCGTCTAAGCATATGTTTTTAGATATATTTATAATTACCAGAGTTTTTAATATACTCTATACATGGCTCGAACACAATATAATAGATAATATTTTGAACTTTAGTAGGGTTTTTGGAAATATGCTAGTTTTGATCAGTGTGGTTATATTTCTGCTTATTCTCGCATACATTACGATAAAACATCTAAAGAAATTACCAAGATTTTATACAATAAACATTACAGATATCGATGGAAATAACATAATTCTAGAAGGAATAAGAACTAAATTTAGAACCTATGATGCTGCTAAAAGCTTTTCCGAATTCTATCGTAATATATATAAGAAACAATACAAGTTCCATGTAGTTGGTAGCAATCAAAGACATAGTTTAGGATTTTTGGATGTTGTATCTCTACCTCAGAAAGCTTTTAAAGTAAAGAGATAGAACTCATAATTTTGTTATTGCCATAAAATATAAATGGTTTCTACTCTGGTTTTTTAAGGTCCAACGAATACCATCCCGAACTAGATAAATAATTTTATTCATAATTGTCAAACAATTTCTACTATTCTTTTTTTTGTATTAAATTCTAGACATTCTACTAACTTCATTTGGTTATGATGAGGAAATGAAATAGAGATTGGTGAATAATTTGATTTTAATGAAAAGTAAAATACTCATTAATGATAGTTCTAACTGCTATATTGATGTATTATCTCATGGATATATGTTTCATTATTGATACAAAATTTGTGGCTATACAAGTCGAAAGGACTAGAAATTAATTAACAATAGATCAAATGGGGTTAACTTTAAGGATAAGATAATAGTACGTTCCATTATTCTATTCCTATTCTATTTGTTCTGTACTTAATTTAGTATATTTTCTTATTTTGTTCATAAATCTTCCTTAATCTAATAGAGCAGATCAAAGTTATATTTATAAAATCATTGTATAAGGGTTATCAAAAATCAAAATAATATATAAAATGATAGCAACTAATACCTATTTAACATATAGATCAGCAAAAATTAGCACCTGAATCCTTTTCTAGTCTACCAAGTATTTTTATTGCTTAGGAATGAAGTTTATTTTACATGTTCTTTTCAAAAGTTTTGATATATATTTTATATGCCATAACTAGATTTTTATAAAAAGTTATTGCATTTTCATAAACTTTAACCAGCTCAGAATTAGATTTATAATCTGAAATATCTTTAATTGAATCTAGTCTTTTATCAATATTCTTTATTTCATTTTCCAGATCTTCAACTTTCGTTTTAGCGTTTGAAATTTCATCCATGGGTGAATCTGTTGACATTCTATCTCAAATTAATAATCATCCTATAAATTTCCTTTTAGTATAATTTTATTAAATTTTATGGGGAATTTGTTTTGATTGATGTATTTGTATTCAAAACAGTACTTTTTTTCTATTGTGTAATATTAATTGTCTTTCAATTTAATTTGGTCTGTAAAATGTGTATACATATATGATAAAATTTTAAAATAGAAAACCTGAAGCAAAAAAATATAATTATTACAATTAATCTAAATAAACAATAACTAATTCTACTCTTCTAAACTCGCCATAACTCTATTTCTATAAAATATATGTTGAGTTAAAATTAGAGGATAAGAAATAGACCTTATCGTTTAATATTTCTAATTAAATCTTGTTTCGTTTGATTAAACTCTTTTTCAGTGAGTATTCCTTCTTCTTTCAGTTTTGCAAGTTTCTGTAATTCATCTGCAATTGATATTGATTGATTAGACGATAGAGTATAATCTTTAGATTCACTGAATTTGGAGTCTAAATGTTTTTTTGAAGGTGCTGATTTTCGACCATCATGCATTCCTGAACGGATTATTTCCAACAAATCTTCTGCCTTATCTTTTGGAATAGCTTCTATTATTCCTGTTTGATCATCTTCCCCTTCAATTATACTATCCATCATTCCTAATTTGGTTGAGCTCATTAATCCAGGAGCTTTAAATCTAATTGTAGATGATAACAAGCCCTTTTCAAGCTTTAAACTTGTAATTATATCATAAGGAATATCTACTACATTTGCTTTTATACCAAGCATATATGGATCTCTGATTATGATTCTTCTGTCTGTTGCATAGATAGTATTTGGTGTAAAATAAGAGCCACCAGGTTTTATTTTTGATTGTCTTGCAACAAGTAATATTTTTTCGTCTGGATTTAACATTTCGTTTATTTTATTAATTTCATCTAAATCGCCTTTATTTGTAATGGGTTTTTTCATATTATGAGAATACTCTTTTTCTTTATTCTCTTTACTGCTTCTGGTAAAGCCAAAGGGCACGTTGTTTCTATCTTTAATAAGAGATACTATTCAATATAGAAATTTCTAAAATTTTTTACATATTAATCTTACAATTATTGAATAGTATAAAATATTACTATGCTTTACTTTTTTAGATAAATAATTAATAAACAAATACATTCTTACAATAACTACTGGTCATAAACTATTAGAACTTAATTCCATTTTATCATTAAAGTTCAGTTCTGTATTGGATAAAAATATTTTTAGAATATATGCTTTTTTTAAATTATATTGTAATTAGAATAAATTATTGGCTCTAACTTAAGAGACTGCCACCTCCTTTAGATAGGAGTTAGTTTAATTAGTTAGTCACTAGCAATTTTTGTATTTCTGTTTTTAATTCATCAAGAAATACAGGTTTTTCTAATATTTTATCAATTTTCATAATATAGGATATTTCATAAGGAATATCAGTTTTTGTGTATGCACTAACAATTATAGTTTTTATTTTAAGAGCAGTATCTTTTTCTCTTATTTTTTTTAAAAACTCTAAGCCTGACATTTCTGGCATTCTATAATCTGTAATAACCACAGAACAATTGTCTGTATTTTCATAAAAATATTCTAATGCTTTAACTGGATTATCAAACGCGATGATATTATAACCATTTGATTTTAAATATTCACTAAATAAATTAAGAACATCTCTTTCATCTTCTACCAATAATATATAATAACGATTATTGTCTGATATTTTAAAGAAACTCCATTAATACTGTTTATTGTGTAATTTATTATTAAATAGTTCTATTCTATTTCAATTTTATAATATTGGATTCTACCAGACTAAATTAGATATATTAATTCAAATAAACGCTGTATATAACCATCAAAAAATACTGTAGTTATATTCTAGAAATTCTTCACAAATGTATTGAAAATTCTCAGTTGTAGTTACTTCAATTTCTCTCATCTAAGTATATGAAGAACAACCTTGTCCTTTTTGTTGGAATGGCTGTCAAACATTTAATTAGTATGTTTATATACTTATGTAAAATATATTGTATTAATTTGTAACTTAAATTATTATTCTTAAATTTCAAGTAAAGGACATATAAAATAAGAAGGAAAATATACTATTATCAACAATAATATAAAAGTATATAGTAATAGTAAAATCATTTAATGTCCAATAATTGTATATTAGAATACTATTATCAATTGTTGCAGAAATTCTAGAAGTTCGCGAATAATAGATTTGACCTTGATGTGCTATTATAATCTTTAATATCATCTTTATTCTGCAACGTAGTATTTCTATCAACTATTAGTATTAAAATTGTTGTTTTGATTTTTATTTTCAATAGATCTAATCTGAATTTTTTTAAAATTTTGTTATTGTTTGGTTTTTATTATTATACTACTTGTAGTCCCTTAGACTATTTGGTCTTTCTCGACTTAATATTTCTACATTTAATTTAATATATCGGTTTCATAATTATTTTACCTGCGTTTAGCTCGATTATCTTTTCTTGAAAGAGTTGCTCCATTCCAAAATCTATCAAAAAAAGTAATACTATGTATCTACAAAAAATTCTTTTTATAAATGATGTCTGGATTTATATTTTATTTTACACATTTAAATTAGAGCAAGATGTGCCCGTGAATTACTTATCAACTTGAATTTTTAATTTATATAAATCTAAGATAATCAACTATTTTATAAATTCTATTGTAATATTAATTAAATTATAACATCATAACTATAAAATTTATATTCGATGTAAACTATAGTTAACCATCATTTTATACTAAATTTGCTAGGTCATAGCCACCTACTTTTGACAAATATTTGTAGTTCCTAAATATAACATAAAATGATATGCGAAATCAATTGCTTTTAATATATTATTAAACAAAATAACTATACTCTAATTAAATCATATCATATCATAAAAATTTTCAATCATTAACAATAAATAATGTAGTTTATAAAAATAGATGTGAACAATAATTTTATCATTGTTTCATTGCTGGTAATACTTACGGTATGTATTACATTATCCTCAAATATTGGGCTTAATGTAGAGGGACAGAAAGAAAATTTCAATAATATTACTACTAATAAATCGGATATCAGTAATGTAGAGAACTTTGAAATATATGAAAACTCAAAATATGGAATAAAAATAGATTATCCTTCTAATTGGCTAAAGACCGAACCAGGTTCTACTATTGGTATTGAACCTTATAAACAAATAAATGTTGTAACTTTTAGTTCTCCTCCTAATAATGATCCTGTGTTAATGGTTATAGTGGCAAATAAAACCGAAGGAACATTAGTAGATTTTGCAAGTGTCGGAATTAACCAACATAGAATGATATATCCTGATTTTAATCTTTTAAAGTCGGGAAATGTCAATCTAGGTGATAATCCTGGGTATAGCTTTATCTTCAGTGCCTCTGACGCAAATGGAAAATTCAACGCGGCACAGATATGGACTATTAAAGATAATAAATTATATTTACTTGTAATTACAGTGAGTGAACATCTGAATTCTTTAACTTGGCCAACTATACAAAAAATGGTAGATTCTTTTGAAATTGTAAATTAAATACTATTGTAAATACAATGACAAAAAAACAAAACTAGTCAGTTAGATCCCAAATTGGCCATTGAGTCGATTCTGAATATTGATGGTCATTATTCTTTAATTATAGTCATTTATTCTGATTTTATTTTATTCATATACAAACAATCTTAATATGGCCTTTTGTTTTAAATTTAACGATTGAGCAATAATGACAAGGGATTATCAGAGAAACCACCTGATAAATTTAAAAAAATAAAAGATTATGGAATACCACTAGGAGTTATGGCTATTTCACTTGTTATCATTTATATATTATGGGCTTCCTTCGGATATATCGGACCTTCATTTTCTAATCAAGTATTATCGAATCAGCAAGAAACACTTCGTGAAAAATATAATTTACCTTCTTTAGAAAATGAAGGTGCTAGTGATAGTGAGGTTCCTCCTTCTCTTCGTGAAGTAATGAAATCAAATGCAACGCCAACTTCTTCACAAAATAGCCAATCAAAAATGGCAACACAATCATCAACAAACACTACGATATCTGAATCCTCAGGAAATGTTACATCGAGTTCAACTAAAGAAGCACCTTCACAAAAAATAACAACAACTACGGCAACAGGTGTTACATTGAAAATCCTTGAAGGTTCATCGATACAGGGAACTCCAGACTATGATCCAGATGAATTGACCGTCAAAAAGGGTGATACAATAACTGTTGACAATGTAGATACTATGCCTCATACCGTCACTAATGGTGAAAGTGGATCTGACCCCAATTCCGGCAAGCTTTTTGATACCAGTATAATAAATGGTGGCGATTCGGCTGAAATAGATACATCAGCTGTTGATACAGGAGCACATCCATTTTATTGCATGGTACATCCGTACATGACAGGGAGTTTAACGATAGAATAATTAACTAATATTTCTCCAATTAATCTTCTTTATTAAATTTTATCTTTGTACCTGAAGATAAAAGATTAATAAAACCTACCATGAAGATTTCAAATGTAACCTTTTAAAATAATTATTAAAAAAAATATTATTTTGATTCATGCTAATAAAAAATATTGGTGTTAGATCTTGGTTAGACGTTCAACGCATTATTTACAAATTTCTCATATTTTTCTTTTGGAGAAAATCCAACAATTCTAGCTATCTCATTGCCTTTTTTAAATAATACTAATGATGGTATAGATTGAATATTGTATTTCTCTGCAATATCTTGATTTTGATCAACATTGAGTTTGGATACTTTTACTTTTCCTTTCATAGATTGAGCTAATTGTTCCACGATTGGACCTACCATTCTACAAGGACCACACCATTCTGCCCAAAAATCAACTAAGACCGGAATATCAGAATTTAAAACTTTTTCGTCCCATTGTGTTGCATTTATCGAAATAACTTTTTCTAATTCGTTTGTCATAATATATATAATTTATTAGAATGCATATAGACTTACAAATGCATATAAAGTCACAAAAATAAAATAAGTTAACGGGTATTCTTTAGTTTGATAATCTTTAATTCGATAATCTCAAGTATGAAAATTCGAGTTATTTCAGTTTATGACCTAATCTTTCATAATATCTTTAGCCATAAGATAGTTTTTTACATATTCTTGATGATTGCCTTGTAAAATAATTATGCCATTTTTATATGTCCCTCCAGTACCAATATTTTTCTTTAATTCCCGTAAGATAATTTTTATCATAACTTTATCTTTTAACCCTTGAATAATTGTAATTGGTTTTTTGAATTTTTTTATGTCAGTATAAACGAAAATAGTTGATATATCCTTGTCTAGTTCTTTTAATGCATAATCTATAGAATTCACATTTTCATCATATATAAACATCAATCGATCATTGCAAGTCGTTATACATATTGACTCACTTTTATTTTTCAAGTCATGGAAATAACTCGAAATTTCTCTACCATAGAATATTTTGAATTCTCCTGATTTTCTGAAAATATTTTTACTACAATATTACATCTAATGGGGTGGTTATGTTGATAATTATATCATATTTTATTAAAAGAAATGCGAGGAGTCATTTTAAAAAAATTTGAGAATTAACTTATTGAATGTCAATTAGTTATTTTATTAAATTCCTTGTCGTTTATAGGATATATGAATAAATTATTATTTTTCATTCCTATATTACCAATCGATTCTATAATTTTTGTAGAATAACTAAAAGCTTTGGATATATTCAATCCTTTGTTCTCATTTGTTTCGATTATGATATTATTGTTTGATAAATGTAATATTATTTCCATAAAATCTTCTATATCTTTCCATTTTAATTGATATCCTCTTATATTTTGAATCATTCCGATCCATCTTAAGCTACCAAAATATTTGCCTGACAGATTCTGAACTATTTGTTGATTAGGGATTTGAAAAGGAACAGATAATTGAATGATTTGAGTATATTTTGTTTGATTATTTCTTTTTTCATATAATATTTTCTTTAACTCTGAAAAAAATAATTTTCCTTTTTTATTTAAATTATATCCTGTTTTGTTTTTATCAACTAAATCCAATTCTTTTAATCGCTTTAAAGATCTTGATAAAATTTCTTGATGTAAATTCGATCTAACCTTCAATCCATTAAATGTAAATGTGGCTATGGTGTTTTCGTCTCCATTATCAAATAAAATTTCTAGAATATCTATGTCACTCTGTCGAAGATCGTTAACTGATATATAGTCATCTTCATTAACTTTCTGTCTGTTTAATGATTCTAATAAAATATCTTTATTATATTTAGTCATAGTATTTAATTTTTCACATTTTTCATTAGTTTGTGTTTTTAATGTACATATCACACTAACTATACCAATGTAAGTATATATAAAGTGGTAAGTAACATAGAATACAGTAACTTACTGTTTGTTAAGTAAAGAATAGATAACAATTATTTACTATACTGAAGTATAAAAAATGTTATGGTCGATTCTCTAATATCGCTGAAATATTAAATCGTCGTCGTCAATACGTCAGTACCTATTTACAGATAATAAAATTTGCTCGTTTACATACTTATAGCTCTTATTTCCTCTTTCTCTTTCTAATGGTGATTTTGGTTTTGTAGGAGTTATAGGGGGTTTCTTTATCGTTGGTTGATTGATTGTATTATACATATTTTATATTATGATAGAGGGGTTGATGATTAAATTGATTAATTAATATAATATTAGTCACACTAAGTTGAGTATAAAAGAATTTTCAAATTTAATGATTTATTTTATGACGTGGGATCTATAATACTACAATTTGATTAAATTGTATTTACATTACAAAACATCTTAGATGATCGGTAGAAGGAAAAATAATATCATAGCGATTCTTCAGGAAAATATCAATCCAACAAATGAATATCAAAAGGAAACAATTAACACAATACAATCAATCTCAAAATACTATATAGAACTGCAAAAAATATTGTTTATGCTCTTTGGCCAGTATTCAACATTTTATACGATACATAACTTATTGGATTACAAGATGAATATTGACATTTTATTGTTTGACAGAAAC
>DASQLB010000225.1:0-5567 GCA_035630235.1 Nitrososphaeraceae archaeon
TGTCAGGTTTGTCAGATTTTTATCGATTGGGAAGGTATATTTTGCCCATGTTGTGGTTATAAATTAAGGGTTACACCAAGAAACAGGAAATTAAAACAAACATTCAGAAATCTTAAAAATTAGATTTTACTTTGTTAGTTAGCTTAAAATTTATATTTAATTTCTTGATACAAAAAGTGTTGCATTTTATCAATCCCTGATTTTCAGTACTTTTCTAAATATATCACATTTAATGTTAATTCAAAAGTAATTAGTAACATTCATCAATCTATTCTTTCATCATTTATTTTGCAATAACATTAATTGATAACTTGCAAATATATAAAATAGGTTAAAGAAATGGATAAGAAAAAAAATGAAATGAGGATAATAAAAAATAATTCAAAGAATGAAGATTATACTTTTGTTAGCGATAATATTACAAATAATATAAATAATATAAGAGATAATCCAATGTAGTGCTAGAACCATACTAACTTTTATTTGTAAATAATATGTAGCATATTTCTAATATAATTTTTCTTAGTCTATGTATTATGACTAATGCATTAATAATTTTCAACGACGAAAGAAGAAGTTATGTTTCTATATGAAATGATGATTATTTTATAAATATTAAATATTAATTATTTATGTAATACAAATTATTAAAGATAGAACAGGAAGAGATATAGCAAATTTTATATTTTTTTCATTTGTAAATAAAAAATTTATAGTGCCAATAAAGACCAAAAGCCATGAGAAGATATCCAGAAGTATAGATAGGAGTTGTTATCCATTCTAATTGATAATATCCCGAGACTGAGGTATAGGCAAAAATGCTATCAGCTATTCCTATTATAATCATTGCAACAAACATCCAGGGAAAAAATGTTAAAACTCCTTGATTTTTATGATCAAAAATTCCCAAATTTAAAATTACTAAAGATGCAGGAAAAATAAAAACTAAATCAAGTACAAGATACGATATACTAATATATAATAATGGCAAATCTTCATTAGATGAGGAACTATAAGTGTCTAATATAAGAGGTAACATATAGACTAAATAAGCGATCATCATAATAAGAATTACAACTATGCTTTTTTTACTTGAATAATTATGAAATAAAACATACATCTTTAAACTATAGTAAATTAGAGGTCCATAACCAATTAACCAAAGCATATCAGATAACATTATATTTCTTTCTAACTCCAGTGTTATTATTCCTGAATAAGTGAAGAGAATTTCAGCTAACGCCCATACTACTAATCCTAAGGTTAACATTAGAAAAGCCTTTCCAATCTCGCCATCAGTCTTTTGTCGGTATAATATTAAAACCGACAATGAGGCGGCAATAATAATTGAAATAGGATTTGTAATATTACCTACATTTTCCTTTTGGTTTTCTGGAGATAAAGAGATTAGTAATATAACAGATAATAAAGATAAACCTACAATAAACAAAAATCTTTTTCTGAATTTATAAAAACTTTGTAAATTCATTTTACAATATCATTTTTTACATCAAATTTTTGATACATTACCAATGGCTCATCTACTATCACCATGTCGTGATGATTGATAAAATCCCTTAATAGTTTTATTTCATATTCTTTTGTATAAAAATTTGATATATCATAAATACAGCAAATTTGTATAGTTTCATTAAGATTATATAATTGTTCAAACTTATCTTCAAGTATTTTTAGGATTTTATAGTTATTGAATTGGCGTAATATTTGAATATCTATAAAACAAAAAACTTGAATATTTGTGTTATTAAATTGTTCAAAGTTGATAGGGTCAGTCTTATTATTATGTTTAAAAAATTCTTCAAAAGAAGAAGAAGAAGAAAATATATCATTCATATAATAGATATCAATATCTGGTACAGATCTGAAATATCTTTTTTCATCAAATTGATCATGTAATACTATTACTACTCTTTTAATATCTCTAATACTTTTTGAAATCTGAACAAGATTAGTAATAATTTTTTCTATATGTTTATCATCATTACTAGATAATAAAATCATATGATTTCGTTTATTATTTAGATTTTCAGATATTAATTGATAATTATAAGATTCAGATAATTTATCAATTATTTGAGGTACATTAAAGGAAGGATCCAAGATATCATTTGTGCTAATCTCAAACTTATTCAGTATGAGATATTTCAATAATTCTTTTTTTATTCTAAGGATTATTGGATATCCTGTTTTTCCCAAAACTCTTGTTAAACTATTTTCAAATAATTCATAATTGGATAATAATTCATTTTGACTCAAACCATACAGACTGCATATTTGATATATCAAGGCTTTAGAATAATACTTGCCTATTCTGTTCAAAACATTTAATATTATATCTCTAATAACAATATCCGTTTTTTGGTTTCTATAAATATATCCACTATTTTCTATAAGCTTTATTAATTTATCACTTACTGAATTTTTAGAGTACAAAGTTTATTTATTTTTTTATTTATTTTTTTAATATGTATATCAAAATTAGATTATTAAAAAAGATTCAAATTTTTTGAAGATAGATTTCTATTTTGTAAATATTGAATGTAGGGAAGACGGACTTTTTCATTAGATGGATCTATATCATTTTCTTTTTCCTTCTCCTTTTTCTTCATCTGTTCCACCTTATTTTGACTAAATTGTTTAAACAAATGTTCTGTTATTTTTTGTTTTTCATCATTGGTTAATTCATCTGATATATCTAACAAATCTAGAGCTTTGAATTTCCAACAATCCTCTATAACTAAATCTAATTTACATTTGTACTCAAAAGTTAAATCATAAACTATTTTTCCAAATGTAGTGAGATAGTATTTTCCTTTTTCTTTTTTTACAAGGCCTCTAGTTGTTAATTCATTTAACTTGGTATAGAATTGCTTTCTGGTTAAGCCTATTTTTGTAATTGACAATGTATTTCCATCTTTATCGTTATTGTTATTGTTATTATTATCTATTATTTGATTAAGGATTTTTAATGTAGTTTCATTCATTACCACTTTCATTATTTCTTCTCTTATGTTGGTAATACATTGATCCATTCTATTTGAGCTAAAAATATCATTTTATAATATAAAGTTATTGAATTTTTCCTTTCGATTTAGATACATATTCCCAAACCTGGGATTAAGATTTAATATATGGTATATAAACACTGCAAAATTTATCATGATATTTCAATAATATTCTCTTTTTTAGATATTTTTATCAACTTTATAATTTTAAAGGGCGAAATATTACGTAGTTATTTATACTCTGGCAATACATGTATAATCAGAATTAATTGAGATGCTAAAATACTCTTATATAGTTTTTGCTCATGCAATTTTGCTCTCCTTCGAATCTATATTTGCAGAATTTATTCAAAATTCTTTACAAGTTTCAGTAATAACTATTACAAGCATATCACTTCCAATTTCTGGAGGAATCTTATTACTTATTCATTTCACATCAAAAAGAAATAATAATAGAAATGACAATAATAATAATAATAATAATAATAATAATAATAATAATATTATAAATATTTTTAAAAATTCTATCTTTAAGAATTATAGACTGTTATTTCCTGCAGTTATATTCCTATCTATTGGTATTTTTACATGGTATGACGCTGCCAGCAGAATAGGTGCTTCAAAAGATGGTCTCATTGCAGGGGCTCTAGAGATAACTATAGTATTATTTTTGGCACATTTGATATTAAAAGAGAGGCTAACAAGAACACAGATATTTGGAGTTTTTCTAGCAATAATAGGATTTTTCATAACCATTTCTCTAGGTAACAACACAGGGTCATCATCAATCAACTATTTTAGTTTAGGAGATTTTGAATCAATAATATCTTCTATTTGTATTGCATCTTCATATTTATTTACTGCTAAATTAGTTAAAAATGATTCTCCTATCAAAATTACAGGTCTGTTATTATTTTTATCAGGTTTAGGATTTATAGTAATATCATTTGTATTATTTACAGTAACAAAAAATACTATATTCAGTTTTGAGGGTTTAAATATAGAAGAACTTTGGATATTATTTTTGTTCTCCTTTGTACCATTATCTTCTGCTTTATTTTATAACATTGGCATAAAAAAGTTAGGTGCTTCTATAACTTCTATTCTGGCTTCTTCTACAATAATACTTACCATTATCTTTCAGGTTTTACTTAATATGATGGGACATGCTATGATTTTACCTTTAAATATTTCAATGGCGATATTAGGAGGTTCAATAGGAATAATAGGAATTTTTATTATACATCTTCCTTCAGATAAATTATTTGTTATTTTAAATGGTAAATTTAAAAATAAAATATATATAAAAGATCGTAGCCTAGAAGTGAATAACAAAATATGATGGTACTATTACCTTTTCTGTAATATTATCATCATCATGCAATCTCATTATTCTTTAATGTCCAAAGGAAACCTCTACAACCTATCAAGGATAGATTAGAATATGGTCATATCATTATTGATATCGAATTAATCAAATTAAACAAGAGAAAATTAAAATTGTTGATTGGGATGGAAATTGAAAGACAATTATTAAAATATTAAGCATCTATTTTAATATTGATTCAATAGTTTCTACTAGTTTTCTTCTAGATTTCAAAATTTTATAGTATCTAAACCAGACGACCGTTAACAAAAAAACCAGTGCTACAAATTGTATTTGTACTTCCAATTCCATTGCGTTATTTCTATTATTACTATCATTTATATCTGAAAAATTAATTACTACTTCTCCAAAAATCATTATTGAAATAAAAATTATTATATTCATCTGGAAAGATCGAAAATTTTGTCGAAAAATTGCATTAATACTGAATATAGCTAATGCAAGTAATAAAAGTATGAAATTGTTTTCCACCATCTCAATCATTGTTTATTAATTGTATTTTTGAAAAATCTATATTCACTACTTTTTTTCTGTTGTGTAATTAATATCAACAATCCAGTTGCAATAAGAAAAGATAAGTAAATAGGCTTAATTATCGATTCAGAAAAATCAGAAAAGTTGAGAAAATTAACAAGGTAATAAATCCCTAAAAACCCAATGAATCCTGCAAATAGAATTGATATAACTCTTAAAATCCCATGAGTTCCTCTTATCATCCAAATTGGAATGACTATAATTAAAAATGGAATAATCATTGTAATTAGTTGTATGTTGAATGACAATGACTAGTATTCAAGATTCTGGTAGACTTAAACTCTTTTAGATATTTCTTTATTTATATCTCCATTTTTGGGGATTAGTGTATTGTTTTTTCTTTAAATGGAAAGTAAAAAACTAAATGAGTAGTATTTGCTGAACTATTGCACAAAAAATCACATACACAAACTAAAACTTTCTATCATACTCTTAACAAAATGTAAGAAAGTTTACTTAATGTCAATGAATGGGTTTATATGACTTTTCACTACATAATAATTCCCACATTTGGGAATATTTATCAATAAAACAAAGTATAATATGTGCTAAGATGAAAATTCTTGTTATAAGTGTTCATAAGGGATAAAAAAATGATAAATGTCATCCTAACAGTATTA
>DASQLB010000226.1:0-10019 GCA_035630235.1 Nitrososphaeraceae archaeon
GAACGTATAAGTATAATGAAGTTGGAGAATTTAATATGAAAAGAAATGATAAAGAAAAAAATAAACACATATCAATAATTCATGAGAATAATATGATACAAAATTTAAAAAAATATTATAATATTGATGACCATATTGATTAATTAAGATTTATTAAAAAAAATGTTACAAATACTAATCATTAGTCTGTAATAAAATACAATGCAAGTAAATTAGAACAAATTTTTATCTCTAATGACAAGAAATAATAATACTAAAACTATGACTTCATACTTTCAGTATTTTACCATGAAGATTTTGATACTATCTTCAACTCTAATTAAACTTTAAACATATGATTATTTTATAATATCTATATAAAGCAAATACAAAGATACTGTTCTTTTATTTGTATAACCATCTTTTGAAGATGATATTGACTTGGTCTGATAAAAGTAATATCTATAGATGTTTAAGCAATTTTCAAAATAAATTCTTAATTTTATATGGTTTCAATTTATAGAATATTTATTACAAAAAAATGGTATTTTATTTGATTTTTATATTTCTTTAGATAAGATATAGTATTGAACATCAAAAATAAAAAATTATAAAAAACTAAAGAATTTGAAACGACAACTTAAGATAATACAGATATCGGTTCCGGTTCTAAAAGGGTTCGATTTTATTATACCAAAATGTATAGAAATTTGAAATATCCCCCGAGAAGGATTAATACAGATACCAGTTCTAAAATACGAGTCTAATGTATAGTAATCAAGAGAACAATATTAAAATTAATTGTGCTATAATTGTATACATAATAAAAAACCTGTTAGATCTATTGAAATAATAAAGATATTTGAACCATTCTTAATATTTCTATCATAGTTGTATAAAAATAATATAAGTAAATACATTCAATATAGATAGCAAACTAATTATTTTAGGTATTTTATAAAAGAGCTAAGAATAATAACAATGATTAAAGCAGTATTACTATCATTCAATATTATAACTAAGGTTACAATAACAATATTCATTTTCCTATCGTTATCTATAGTTACATTTACCATGATTAACAACAATAGTGGTGGTTATGAATTATTATTTATTGTATTTGCTCAAATGGAAAAAGATAAAGATACAAATCAAAAAATGGTAGATACTCAATCTGTAAATAGTACTAGCAAGACTTTTTCTGTCATAGGAACTATAAGCTCTTTAGTTATAACAGTTCCTCAACATGAATTTAATATAACAAATGTATTCAAAGTAATATTAACTGGAGATTGGATTTTAAATGTCCGTAATGGAACTGTAACAAACTTTGAAACAAATTTTTTGGCATCACCTATAGATGGTTCAATGGGACATATTCATCAAATAACAAACTTTAGTGAAAATGAAGAAGATAGAGGCATGATAATTCTACCTACATCAGATAATAATAGCAACAGTTTATCAATAAATGGAACTGCTGATATTAAAATAAATGGCATAACTATATGGAATGATGCAGGAATATCAATAACTATTTCCAAAGGCAATACAATAACTATTGATCCAGATGATAAAGATACAGAGAATCATTTTGGAAATCAACAAGTATATGGAATTGTTAATCGCTTAATTGTTATGTAAGTATCATCATATTCTTCTTTTGATTATCTATATAAAATATAAAATTGGATGCTAGAGAGTTATTTATGAGTGCTAGTATTAAACAGTAACTTGTAAAGTTATTTTCCATTACTGCATGATTTTCTGCAATCTTTGTGGATTATACAAGTCCTATACACTACTACTATTTCTGTATACTTGTGATTGAAAAGAGCCTATTACTTGTTTTCTGCTTCAATAAAGTCAGAAGCAATCTTTTATAGTTTGAATAGTTTGTTCTTGATATTCAGCAATACGTTGTGTATATCTCGAAATCTCTAGTTTAGAATTTTAGCTGATATAGAATATGAATTTTTAGTGAGAACAATGTCAATATAAAACCAATCTTTACCTAAAATAAGGATAAAGTTATTTTATTAGATGGAGATTACAAAAAAATGAATGAAAAAAGTGTGTGTTTTAGGTTCTGGTTATGCTGGATTATTTTCAGCAGCGAATTTATTGACAGATAACGATCTTAAATTTGAGATAAATATTTTCGATAAAAATCCTTATCACCAACTTTTACAACAAATCCATTTAGTTACCGCAGGAATAAAGAAAACAAGTGAGATTTCATTTCCTATTTATGATTTAATGAAAGATGATGTTAAATTTTATAACGAGGTTGTACTAGGAGTAAATTTCAACGAAAATAAAATTATAACATCAAATAACAAAGAGTATAATTTTGATTATGTTATAATTGCATTAGGTGCATCAAATGCTTTCTTTGGAATTAAAGGAGCAAAGGAATACGCTCAGTCTTTTAGGTCGTTAAATGATGCATTAGTTTTACAAAATAAAATTCGAGATATGAATAAAGATATTAATATTATAATATGTGGGGGTGGAGCAACAGGAATTAGTTTAGCAGGCGCTCTCTGTGAAACATTTAAAGAAAAAATAAAAATAACTATAGTTGAAGCTCAATCTGATATTCTGCCGGAATGGAATTCAAAACTAGTTAGATCTATTAAAAACTTTTTAAAACAAAATAATGTAGAAATAATTACAAATAATCCAATTAAAGAAGTTCGTCAGTCATCTGTTTTATTAAATGATAACACAATTTTAGAGAATACCTTGTCCATTTGGACTGCTGGAATAAAAGGTCAAGAAATTCATACAATACCCAAAATTGAAAAAACAAAATCCAATAGGATAAAAGTAAACGATTTTTCACAGGTCGAAGGATTTAGCAATGCATTTGCTCTAGGCGATATTTCTGCATTTCCCATTGATACTTTACATTTATCTCCACAATTAGCACAATTTGCAGTAAGACAAGCAATGAACGTTGCAAAGAATATAATACGTAGAGAAAAGGGGAAGGAAATGGTTAGATTTCATTTTGAACAACATGGTAGTATTCTTTCTTTAGGAAGAAAATGTATAGGAATTATGAATGGTGTAATTATTAAGGGATCTTTATGTGGATATGTAGAAGACTTCCTTATAGACAATTATATAGCTACAATCAAAAATAGAGGAAGAGGTATATCTTCATTAGCTTATGAACAACATAAATTATCACAAATATCTTCGTCACTTAGTTTTATTATAAGTACAGCTTCAAAAATATTATCGTCTGATTAATGTTTTATTTATTTACTATCAAATTATAGAAGGTAAAATTGAATTAAAATTTTATTAATTTATAATAATTTGGTTAACTCAAGGATAAGGTAATAGTTCTTATTAATAATTCTATTTTATTCTGTGTACCTTTTTACAAAAATTGCTTATTGATTTCAAGAATACAACTAACTTATCCTACTACTAGATCATACTAATTGCAATAGTTGGATTGGGCTGTAATCGAAAGAAATGTTTAATGAAGGATATTTTTCTAGAAATCAAGCTAAAAGTATAAAATAATAATATAAGAAAACCCATAGTCCTCTAAGAAGTGGATCCATTCCAAGAAACCAACAATATAGAAGGCTATGGTTTAATGATAATACCTTCTATTTGCCTACTGATGATTGTATCAATCAATCTCTATCATACTATTTAATAATTTGAGACAATTTATTTAATTAATCAATTTATTGTCATAGCCTGAATTTGGTAGGAGATCCAGGTGATAATTCAGACTATGACGATTTGCCTATCTGTCTGGGAAAGGACTTTATGAGTATATTGTAATGATCATAACATGCAAATAATATTTATCAGTTTTACAAATTCTCATTCTATGTTTTGAAATTAATATTCATTTCAATAATTACAATAAGTATCAATCAATAGGATAAAAAATAAAAAAATTATGGGTTAACGAAGTATTGTGCTATTGTCTGAATTTAAACAGCAGCCTCAACATTTTCCGCTGGTCCTGATACTCCTGTTAACCACCTGTCTAGCCCTATTAGAGCAGTAGCTAGAACGAAACTTGCATTTCCAGGATTTATATGGCATAACTTCCACTCACAACTGTATCTCTAGAATTGTATATAGCAATAGATTTTACATGTCCAAAATTTAAAGTAGAAGAAAGTTTGCCTGACACGGAATAAATACTAGGAGAATTTATTCGGTTAGGGCTTTGCGGATCTATTGGGCCTTGTGTTCCTGTTTGATTATTACCTCCATCTCGATCTTTTCGATCATCTTTGTCGAATTTATTAAATTTACAGAATTCTACTGAACTAACAAAAAAGCCTTCAAATGGACCTGTTCTACATTCATATTTGTTTATATCGGTAGGATATTTACTATACATATCCTCATCATGATAACTGTAGATATTATTTTCATATATTGAGCCATTACTGTATTTGAAAAACCATTTTGTTGCTGTTGGTTAAGAAATGACATTATTACTAATTTACTAAAGAACTTGCTAAAAGTCCAAAGGTAAGTTCTGACTTGTGTATATTAAATAAATAAAGAAAATATATGTTTGAACTGCGAAAAATAGTAAAGAATTTCTATATAGTTGATTAGGGAATTACAATTATCGAGCTCATTATCTAGTCAATTTATTCAAAATAATACTGAAAAATATTCTGTAATTTGTTTACAACTAACAAATCGTAAAATTTACAAGAATGTATTAATAAATATAAATCTGTAAATTTCTGTGTTTGTTCCTCATTGGTTGCGAAAATATTTACCGAAATAATTGTCTAAAATTGTATCAAAATATTTTTATTCAAATATACAGTATGTAATATTGAAGGAAAATATAGATGAAAAACTTTGTTATTGCAATTCAATCCTTTGTGATAACTACAATAGTCTATGCACTTCTAGTCCCTGTATTTTTTGAAATGGATATTGCTTTTGGAGAAGGAGAAAACTTTGTTGATGATATTGATATTGAAAAAATGACTTCGAATAGTCAACAAGTAGAAGTAATGGAAACTGAATGTAAATCTCCTTGCCCATCTAGTGCAGAAATGTGCATTGCAATGTGTGCTTAAAAACCTATTTTTTATTTTCTTTTCTTATCATTAATTCAATGTATTATCTATCTTTTCTAATCTAGTAAATTAGTAATTGATTCTTGTGTCTTAATATCTTTAATTTTATTTATAATCTCAATATCAAATCTTAAAGGAATTATGGAAGAGATGGCCTTACTTTATTTATCCTTTGAATAATGTGCTCATTGCTTTTCACAAAATCTTCAAGAATACTAGTACAATCTTTCACATCTATACCAGACATCATATTAGCAGTAACCCAATGAGCAAAATCATCTATTGTTCGCATGTATAATGCTGATTTTTCGCCTGCAGTGGCTAATTTCTCGAATTGGTCTGGAGTTGTTTCATCTTTCTTTTCATTCATATTAATCTAATAAATTCATTGGAGATTCTTAATTTTATTAGTTTTGTTCTGTACAATCTCAATTACCTGAATTTTATCTATCTTGTCTCCCTGACAAATATTTCCAAATATCGATATAAAGTATCAAATATGTAGCAACATCACAGAAGTATTCTCTCTCTCCCTCCCTCTCTCGATGTATCTACCAAATTTATAAATACATTTTTTGTGTTGGCATTATGCCAAATCTTGAATATTGGGTAAATCAGAATGAAGATATGACTACAAAAACAATAAACAATTTTGAAAATCATTTACTGTCTATTAAAGCTGAACGTCAAGAAATGATTCATCCTAACTCACATCCTACCTATAATAAACGTCAACAAAACATTATAGAAATGATAGAATGGGTTTTAGAGAAATATAAATCCAATAAAGAAAATACTCAACAGAATGAACAAGTAATAATAAATAACATTATCCAGGAACTTGATAAAAAAAGAGAAATAGCCATAAACAAAAAGCGAAAAGCTGTACTAAAAGATGAAATGTTGAAGTATAGCGAAGAAGAAGATGCTTTGGATTATATTCTTTTCATAATCCGTGAAGGGACAGGTAAATTGTACTAAAAAATAACATAATATTTCCATCATTTACACTTTATTTTTTATATATATAATTTTATTTTTATTTTTTAATTATTTTATTTTAATTATTCCTTCTTTACCTTTCCTTTGTCACACAAATCTTTATAAGTGTCTATAATTATATCAACTTTAGGTCTTGGAATACTTTTACTGTGGAGTAAGAGTAAGAGTTTGAGATTCTATCTATCTAGTAAATAACATAATATTTCAAAAAAATTATTTATTTATTTATATAAATCTATTACTCTAGTGATATAGGCTTTACTCAAAGAAGAAACAAATTACGAAACATTTATTGGAATTATTTCAGAACATAGAATGAGAATTTCAAGAATTTATAAATAATCTTTCTATCATTTTATGTTTAATTTAATATGGCAACGACTAACCATCAAAAGTCATTGTCATAGTCTGAATCACCTAAGGGATCTTCTACCAAATTCAGGCTATGACAATAAATTAAATTAATTAAATAAATTGAGTCAAATCATTAAATAATATAATATCAATGTGAACATACTCTAAACAACCAGTAGAGTGTGTCGTTTCGTTCCAATGCCATAGCCTTCTACATAGTATTAGGTTATGGCTTTTATTATGTTATTAAACCAAGAATAAATAATTAGAAAATAATAACAGCCAAGATAACCAGGCTCTATTTAGAGTTATAAAAAAATAAAAAATTAAATAATATTTATTGTGTATTTGTTAAATTCAAGTAGCTTTAATTCTAGTATTCTCAGCTTTGGTACTTTTAACTAATATGATTCCACTAAGGATAATAAACGCAATTTGAAATACTTGTACAATTATTGCTTCTGCACTGATTGGACCTGCTTTACCTGTTATTGGATTTTCAGGTATTCTAGTAATTACCCATAATAACATAAAGACTGCTGTTCCTGCTATACCTATGGAATACCATATTTTGCCCCATTGTCTAATTATAGGTACGATCCAAAATACTTGAGCTATTCCTCCAATTAAGAATAAAACATCAGGGTTACTGATATGTTCACCACTACTAATTGTATCTATAAATTTATTTATATGCAGTGACCCTGCAATCAAAGTAGTTGCAGCGGCTGCATATAGTAATATAGTAAACTTTTTTACCATTTCTCTATTTAAAAGGTAAGTAAACAAACTATAAAAAAAATTACCAAATTATCTGTATAGATTTCAAAAGTTTATTAATATTGTAGTTTAGGTAGAGAGAAATTATAATGTGATATATTTTGTTTAAATGCATGACTCAAGTATTAAATATAATATTGTAATTGATACATCATTGTATAAACCATATATTACAATAGTTTTTGTACTCTTTATTATCCTGACAAGTTCTTTGACGTCATTAAATAATATTGTTTCTTTGGCGGAAGGACAACAACAACAACAACAATCGGTCAATAACGGTAATACAAAGAATGTAACTGAGCTTAGTAAATTAAATGGTAAAAACTCATCAATCACATTAGAAAATAAAACTGTTAATTATTTTGAGAATGCAAATGGTTATCTTGTTTATCCACTTTCTACATCAACAACATTACCGTCAGCTGAAAGCAATATATCTACAAATAATAACAATAATACTTTCCCAGCAGTGGTAATGATCCATGAATGGTGGGGACTTAACGAAAATATAAAAAATATGGCTGAATCTCTCGCCAAAAAAGGATATGTTGTTTTAGCAGTAGATCTGTATAATGGTCAGGTGGCTAATACTACAGAATTAGCTCAGAATCTAGTTAGTAAAGTAAGAGAAAATCCTTCCGAATCAATAAACAATCTCCAACATGCTGTAAGATACCTATCATCTTTAGAAAATGTTAATTCCTCTAAAATCGCTTCTCTAGGTTGGTGTTTTGGTGGTGGACAATCTCTTCAACTAGCATTAAACACAGAACCAGGATATCCATTAGCTGCAACTATAATTTATTATGGTAATTTGGTATCTGATCAAGAGTCTCTTTCAAAGATAAAGTGGCCTGTATTAGGAATCTTTGGAGATCAAGACAAATCAATTCCTGTGGATTCTGTAAAACAATTTGAGGATGCATTAAATGCAAATGGAATAACAAATGAAATTTACATCTACAAAGGAGTAGGACATGCATTTGCAAACCCGTCTGGCGATAATTATGCTCCACAAGAAACTCAAGATGCTTGGCAAAAGACAGTATCTTTTCTTGAAAAGTATTTGAAGTAACATAGGATATCTTTTATTTCTTTCACAAATAACCTAATTGCCATAGATTTGAGATAAGCATTTAGCTAAATCTATTTTATTAAATAAAATTATTAGATCCATGTTATTATCATTTAATATGTAAAATTTGATATTGTAAATTAATAAAGCATATCGTTTTAAAAATAATTATTTGGAGTACATATTTTAGAAATCATTAAAAAACTTAATTTAATTTTATTAATAACTATCGGATATTTTTCCTCAATGCAGATACATGAATTCATTATTTCAAGTTAGGGAATTCCAATGCATAAAATATTTTTGAAATCTCTTTTGAAACATAATTGAAAAGATATCTAATTAATTATGTCGATTTGAATCCTTATTAGTCTTAATAGATATAGATAGATGTGAAATCACTTTTACTTTTGTTTAAAAATTCCAATGACTTTAGACTGTTTATTTTTGGTATTATTTTGAATTTTGCTTTTCTGATTAGCTTTGGAAATATAAATAATATTTTGGCTACTTCTGTCACAGATGGAAAGGATTATGATTTAAAAGAAGTTAAAGACGATGTATATGTTGTATCTTCAAATGGATACAATGCCATGTTTTTGGTTACTGGAGAAGGTGTTATTGTAATTGATGCACCACCAGGTATTGGGGATAAAATATCTAAAGCTATATCAGAAGTTACTAATGAAACTATAACACATTTAATTTATAGTCATTCTCATAAGGATCATATTGGAGCTGCTCATATCTTTCAGCAGCCTGGGATAGAAACAGTAGCACAAAAAGAAACTGGGGATATTCTCAAAATGAGAAATGATTCAGAGCGACCTCTTCCAACTATAACATTTGTGGATAATACTACTTTGACTATTGGAAATAAAACAATTCAATTGACATATCCAGGTCCATATCATCAGAGAGGTAATATTTTCATATATCTTCCGGAACAAAAAGTCTTAATGGCAGTTGATCAACTCGCTCCAGGAGAAGTACCGTGGAAACACCTTGCTGCTACACCAGAAGTACCTGCTTTGATGAGATCTTATGATCAGGCATTAGCATATGACTTTGATGTTTACGTGCCTGGACATGGTAATACAGGAACAAAAGAAGATATAAAGATACAGCAAGAATATATAAACGATCTAAAAATTAACTCTCAATTTGCGTTAACCAATGTCAATTTTACAGAGGCGACAGAGAATATTGATAAACAAAACAATGCAGCTGTTACAGAGGCGTATTTTAATGCATTAACAGATATATGTGTTAATAAAATGGAAAATAAATGGAAAGATAAGTTGAACGGTGTGGGGGTTTGGACAGATGAGCATTGTGAAAAAATGATCCAAAGTATACGAGTAGATTAAGAAAGTTTTTTAATTTCTTTATTTTAAGACACTAATAACAAGTTTATTAAACAGAATTTCTACAAGATAATCTAATTTGATCCATCTTCCTGCGCGTATATTTTTTCTAAATTTGTTTCGATATTTGCAAATAATATGAAAACTGTTGCAAGTATTATTATTAGAGTTGTTATTTTGTTTTGTAATTTTATTATTCTTATTTTCTAACAATCCATTGAGTTAGTAAAAAAAATTTATTAGAATTTTATCGTTTTTAATAACAAGAGTTATTGAACCTTACTAAATCAAAAATAGTTCTTGATGATTGATAGAAAATCTTCGGAGAAAAAATGTTATTAATCAAAGACATGAAAACTATTTTTCCGG
>DASQLB010000227.1:0-4347 GCA_035630235.1 Nitrososphaeraceae archaeon
GTCTACTTTCTTCTTACTTTTGTCTATTGAGGATATAGGAATATCTTGTTTAAAGTCTTCACCGTTTATAAAGGCTGTAACCCGTATGAATTTAGTATTTTTCATATCTACATTGTTCAAATTAATTTGGGCGTTAACTACCAGTTGGTCTTTATCTTTTTCCTTTTTATCCTCATCATCTTTATCTTTTTTAGCAAAGACTATCTCTGAGTTAGATATCAGAAAAATACTACTAACAAAAACTATAACAATTATAAAAGCAAAATATTTAATTGGAATTTTACATATCATTTAATTACTTAATTAAGAGATTGATAAGATATATTTAATGTTTCACTAGAAATTTTGCTTTATAAAAATTACAGTAAAACTATCTTAAGTAATGCTTGAGATTTAAAGTCTTGCTTGAATTCAACTAATTTTAAACACTGCTTCACTTCTACGGATGTTTTTAGAAATGTAGTTAAGTATGATGTCAAAGAATCAGTCTATTAATTTAACGATTAAATCGTCAATGAGAGATACAATCAAACAGAATATCTAGTAGATATGAAATAGTAAAAAGCGGATGGGTAAAATATCACGATCATCGTAATCAACTGTATATTCCAAGATACTTTTAATACTAACTTCTTTAACTTGAGAAATCAAGTATAACGTAATATTTTAGTTTTTTGTAACAAAATGCGGTAAAACAGTGGTAGAAGTATTAAGATCCTAATAAATTGGTTTTATTTAAATAGATAAATTTTTACATGTTGAATAGTATGACTATTACTAGGACAATATGACCATTATAATGATAAATAATAAAGGAAATTTTGAGGTTACTATTCAGCAATTCAAAAAAGACGAATTCAATCTATTTCTCATAACTAACGGGATAGTTTAACGTTATTTGAATTATATTTTTAGTTTTATGTTTTATTACTGTTGATTATAAAAAGATGTCTGATACGATATCCTAATTAATTTAAGACATGCACCTCTTTCAATTTGTTACCAAAATAATTCTACTTCGCTGTTGAATTACTATACAGGATACAAAGAATTGTATCAAGGTATATTCATGTGATGAATTGTCTTTAATTTCTTCATTTTGAATAGATAGATAGTAAATATCAAAACTTGGAGCTACTATTGCTCTGATAACAGTTAGAGACCAATATTTCAAATTAATTATAAAGATGGTGCTAATATAGCTAGATTCTCTCCAATTCTCTTCTTGTTATGCGGTTTTGTTTTAAAGTTTAAATATAACTGCTAATAAATTTTACAAATTAAATACACATTTTCTTCTTTTTGATTGACTTTATGTTACTTTAGTACCAGCGTACCTAGATAGAAATTGTAACAGTTATGTACATGTAACAGATTACATGTATTCTGATACAGGATAGTAGTGAACAATACTCAATTCGATTCTTGAAATACTGGTTGACTCTTGCCATCAAACTTTTCTCTAAAGATGAATGTAAATAATGTTTCAATCCTAATACATTACATGCTTCAGGATACCATGTTCCACCATCAGAATAGACCATGTGTCGACCATATTTTTTGAGTAAGAATTCTAAAAATGATGACAAAATTAACATATTTCGTACTTGTGAAATATGTATCCTTACCACAGATTTATGAACTGGTTCAATTCAAATCCATAACCACAAGTATTTGTTGCCAATCTGAATTAGAGGCTAATCAATAATGAAAGCAGAAATTCGATTATGTTTGAATAGATGATATGAAACAAAACGTTGTATCCAATTCCATATAGAAACATACCTTCTTTTTTCATCCTTGAATGGTTCCAGTGCCTTAGATGTATTCCGTAAACTCAAAGCAAGAAAGTACAAATACAGCGAATAAATAATAATTTAGGTAGATGTTCTATTTCGTACAAATAAATACTCTAGATTAGAAATAGGATACATAGCTATAGATTTATCGTTAACTTAACAGAGCCGATTAATCTGATAAAAGTATCTTTCAAAAAACAAAATATTTGTTGGTATCAATTATGTTTATATGACCAATTTTTGGAATTGTCACTAGTTCATTGTCTGAAGAAATGTTCTTAATAGAATGTGGAAAAATACCATATCCAATTATCAAAAATAGACATCCTAAAGCTATAATAATTAATGACATGATAAATATAATATTACCTTTCTTCCAAGTGTTATGTTTATAATTCTTTTTTGTTAATGGCATAGCATTCTTTATGCAGGAAAATATTTAAAACATGGTAAACGAGGTTAATTGATAATTTTACTTATTTTTTCCATATATAGAGTATACCAAATAGTCAAAATCGAGTGAAGTTGAATACCTATCATAACTAATTTTTATCTTATTATCCTATTAACATAAACTTTTTTTTTACATCTAGGACATTTACTAATTTTAAATATATCCTTTAAAATGGTTGCGAACCACCAACACGATTCACATAATACAAATCTACAATTATTTTTATCATAATAATCTTTATTTATTACAATAGTGGTTTTATATGTAAACATATAGCTTTAACATCAATTTAGAATATAAGGTTTGGTTAACTATGTTAAATATCTAAAAATAAATACGTATTTGTTTTCTAAGGAACATATTAAATTATTCTCATTATTGTAAAAAATCGAAATAACTTTAATATTTTAAAGAGACTTGTATGGTAGAAAATCATAGAACCAAGTTATATTCTAGATCTGGGTGAGTAATATTTATGCTATTCTCTATGACTGTCTGGATCCATACCTATATATCAAATCAATTGAAATTAAATACTACTTAGTATTTATTCAACATTTACGATTCCTGTATTTGCAAGTTCGGATCCTATACCATAACCTACTAATGCAATACCTGTTCCGAGTCCAGCCATTTCTATTCCTCCCTTGATCCAATTTTTCTTCGCCATACGAGCCTTTATTGCCCCCACTATGAAAGAAGAAAAAACACTAATGAAAATAGCTATTCCAATAGCAGTTGTTGAAGATATAACTCCAGCTTTGACCACAAAATAAGGGAGAATAGGTAGTATACCACCTAATAGGAAAGCCACAAACATCACTAAGGCACCTTTCAATGGACTACCAAGTATGTCTAAATTAAGTCCCAATTCTTCAGTCAACATAGTCTTTAGCCAGACGTCTTTGTTTGATGTTATTTTTTCTACAATGATATCAAGCTGATCTCCCTCAAATCCTTTGGCACGGTATATATTTTCGATTTCCTTTCTTTCTTCATTTGGCATATTTTTTATCTCAAACTCTTCACGTTTTATTTCTGATTCTAATATTTCTCGTTGAGACTTCACTGCAAGATAATTCTGGACCGCCATTGCTTTTGCGCCTGTGAACATTCCTATTAATGCAGCAAGAATAACAACATCAGCGGTTATTAAAGCACCTCCTACTCCAGCAACAATTCCCAGAGAGGTGTTTATACCATCTCCAAATCCGAATACAATATCACGGATATAATTACTCTCTTTGATATGAGGTTCTATATGAGTGGGATCATTAATCAATATTCGTATAATATTTTCTAATATATTAAAGATATCTAGAAATTGGAAATGTGTATTATAAGGACGAAGTTTGCATAGAGTAATATTATTAGTAACTTTAACAATTTAAAAATTCGATCAGGAAAAAGTCATGATATTCTCGAAAAATGGTAATTGTTAATAACAAAAAATTGATCTTTTTGTAGAATCTTGTAAATTTATAAATATTTCAGTTCATATAATATAACAAACTTTGGCTGATTATTATTAATTTCTGGATAGATGATAAGCCTTATTACATACAGCCAAATTTATGTTTATAAATAAAGAAATATATTAAAATTGGACACAGAGATAATTTCGATTACCTCTACTTTATCCATAAGGTTAACAAAACCCTTCTGACGGTTAAACTATAACTAGAACTTGATAACCACTGGTAAGTGGAGTTTTAATCTGTTGTTCTTGTAATGATTCTTTAGGTTTTATGATTTTTGATGCTTTCATGATTTAAAATGTCTACTAATTTAGTTATAAAAATTGTATAACTATGCTAATCCATTAAATTATATTGTGTAATAGTTAATAAATTAAGCCTAAGCAATAAGTAAATAAATTGGTCGTGGTAAAACAATTCAACAATTGTACTAATTTTAATCATGACATAGAATAATATAAAATCTTACTTAGCCATTAGTGGCAGTAGGTTAACGTCGTTACCTAATAATTATATAATTTTAAATGTATATAATATCATAGGAAAATGTCCTCAATACATGATTTGGATCGGTTAGTTCGTAAAGGTGTTCGAACAAATGATGGAAGTGATTTAG
>DASQLB010000228.1:0-2535 GCA_035630235.1 Nitrososphaeraceae archaeon
GTTAGATAATTTGTATAATCAACTTAGATGATATTTAATAATTTGATATCTATAAAATGGTATTAAATTGTATGAGGGAAGCTTTATTTCCAAAAGCAAATATTTAGTCTTTAATAATGCTTTCAAGCATTATAATCTAATAGTTATTTCCAAATACCATCAATATCAAATATATTTATAAAAATTATACCCCTATAGTTAGAATGAGATTTCACTATGTTACATCTAAAATAATAATAACAAAAATTATGCTCATGACAACTATTGTGCTAATATTATCTAATACTAACACTATAGCTTATTCTACTCCTCAACCTAATGCTGATTCTCTAATTTTTGAAGATTCTGAAATAGGAGTAAAGTTTGAATATCCTAACGATTGGGTTAGACAAGACTCTTTTCTTTATGGTCCTGGGTCCGAATGTTCATCATTACCATGTAATAGATTACCTCAAGTACTTGTTAGTAAGGATGCCTTTGTTTATGAAGGCTTTTCTCTTGAAGATTATTTGAACCAACAAAAATTGTATCATGAATATGCTGAAGGTTATCAACCTATTGCATTAAATAAGACAAAAATTGGTGAAAATAATGCATTTCATTATGTTTATAGTACCAAGTCTCCTTTTATAAATGAAAATGAAGAAATTATAAATCATGAAATATATACTACCAAAGGTATAAATCTGTATAAAATATCCTTTACAGCCCTTCATAATGAACAATATGATAAATATTTAAAATCATTCAAAAAGATGATAGATACTTTTGAAATAATCAGTTAGAAGGTATATAATGGTATCACATATTAAATTTTTAAATTTTTAATCAATAGTTTAAATAAAATAGGTATAGGTATTGTATACATATATTATAACATATCAACATTTTTCATCTAATGAACAATTACTTGAATTCAAATGATACTCTAATCAAGCTATATTATTTATTTATAAATGATTCAACTTATTATTACTTTTTGTTCGTCTTTCTGTTGGTTCATCTTTATTTTATTGGCTGTTGTTTTATATTTTTCCAAAACCAAATCTATCAGTTCTATGATTTTTGTTGACGTTCATTAGAGGTAGGATGTGATTTAGGATGAATCATTTCTTGACGTTGAGCTCTAATAGACAGTAAATGATTTTCAAATTTGTTTATTGTCTTTGTAGTCATATCTTCATTTTGATTTACCCAAGGGTCAAGATTTGGCAATTTTTTACAAAATACAGAAAAAAGATGGTTATTTATCAATTTGAGAGATACATTAAGAGAGGGAGGGAGAGATAGAGATCTGTAAAGTTCCTGTTTATTTGATAATTATATCAACCAACCTACTAACTAAAAGACATAAGATTGTAGAATGAGACATATATTAGACTTTATAACTAATAATTCAACAAATCATTTTCACAATTAATTTTACTAATACCAATTAGCATATGAAATTCGCAATAAACATTCACCAATCAAATTCACTAATCTAATTTAGTAATTTAATTCACTTATCTAGTTTAGTAATAGTATGTTAGTAAATAAATCTAAGCACGTGACTTATATTTTATCTGTTTAACAATGATATGAAAAAATCAGTATATACATTTGTACTTTTGGCAAGTTCCTTGGTAATGTTATCTGCGATGCCATTATTAAACAACAAAACAGGAGCAATGGCTCAAGGATACGATATTTATAGAGATAATGGTTATTATAGCCAATATCCAACAGATGATAAGAAATATGAGTGTAGAACAGGTCCATTTGAAGGCTTTTTTGTATCTTCAGTAGAATTTTGTAAGCATGTTAAATTTGATGATAAAGATGATAGAAAAGATAGTAATAGAACAGGAACTCAGGGTCCAGCAGGTCCAGCAGGTCCAACTGGCCCCCAAGGTCCACCTGGTAATACAGGAGCACCAGGAGCAACAGGCATTACTTTCCTAAACGGTACAAATTTGTATAGAGTAGTTGGAAATGTGACTGTAGCGGATGAAGATGATGTGTTACTGACTTCTTTTGTAGGATGTGATTCTGGAGATTTTCCAGTAAATGGACTGTCTCTACATTTTTCATCAAGTAGCACAAATGGAACGCTCGCTTTAACTGGAACTGTTTCTAATGATACGGTACCTGCAGATTTCTCTGTCCTGCCTACTGGTTATATAACTACTGCACTGGATGTATCAGAGGGTGAATCGGTACAGTCATTCGTTACATGCTTTGACAATCCACCATTGAGGTAGACCTTCACATCATCATCTCTTTTTTATTTTTTTATTTAATAATTAGGAGAAAATTATTTTTAATAAATTCAATAATTCTAATTATTATTCTTCGAATCAAAATATAGCTAAAATATTTTACACATAGAACAAAATAATTTAAAATAAGTCTAACGATAAAAGTTAAGAGCCCTACTAACTTTTATTTGTAAATAATATTAAGAATGTAATACTATAGTTATCTTATCTTTTCTTGTGGTATTAATACAAAAATAAGTAAATTACATATCTAATAATATGGGAAATAGGAGTA
>DASQLB010000229.1:0-8915 GCA_035630235.1 Nitrososphaeraceae archaeon
CAGTAACCCAATGAGCAAAATCATCTATTGTTCGCATGTAGAATGCTGATTTTTCGCCTGCAGTGGCTAATTTCTCGAATTGGTCTGGAGTTGTTTCATCTTTCTTTTCATTCATATTAATCTAATAAATTCATTGGAGATTCATGATTTTATTAGTTTTGTTCTGCACAATCTCAATTATCTGAACTTTACCTATCTTGTCTCACTGACAAGTAGTTCTAAAATATCGATATAAAGTATCAAATATGTAGCAACATCACAGAAGTATCTCTCCCTCCCTCTCTCGATGTATCTACCAAATTTATAAATACATTTTTTGTGTTTGAACTATGCCAAATCTTGACCCTTGGGTAAATCAAAATAATGGTTATAAAGATACTACAACAAATACAATAAACAAATTTGAAAATCATTTACTGTCTATTAGAGCTGAACGCCAAGAAATGATTCATCATAACTCACATCCTACCTATAATGAACATCCACAAAAAATTATAGAACTGATTGATTGGACTTTGGAGAAATATAAAACTGGAGCCAATACACAAAATATGAACGAACAAGTAATAATAGATAATATTATTGAAGAACTTTAAAAAAAGAGAAATTGCTATTAACAAAAAGCAAAAATCTATACCAAAAGATGAAGTTTTGAAGTATGGAGAAGAAGATATTATTGATTATATTCTTTTCATAATCCGTGAAGGGACAGGTAAATTGTATTAAAATAAAAATAAAAGATTTATTCTATTTAGAAAATATTTCCATTAATGCGGTAACTTTTTCCTTTCAGATTCACATATTACAAAACAAGATGAAGACTGGTTATATCCTCAACAAATGATACAAGCAATCAAAAAGAGTACTGCAGATTCTATCATTCCTGTCTTTTCTCCTTCAAAATTGTCAAATTTAGTAAATTATGATTAAATAAATTTAAGCATCATCCTTAAGTTAACTGACTCAATTTAAAAAACAAAAAAAATCTTATTGATATAGTTGATGATATTATTGAATTTTATTGAACTTGACAAAAAATAGTAGGTATCAACAGGTAACAAACGGTAATTATTGAAAATACCTTACATTTGAGTAATCCTTTTTTAATTGATAATTGGAATGGAATTTCTAACTCTAAATAAATTTGAGAAAGAGAAAAAGGTTATTGAACTTCATAAACAGGGAAAAACAATAAGAGAGATTGCTCCTATAGTTCATATGTCATTTAGAGATATTTCTAAGAAAATTAAAGCAAATGATAAAAAAATAAGTATGCAATAATCTAAAAAAGATGATACTCAATCAACAACAAAAAAACTATCTCAAAGTAGTCAAGCTTTTATTCTCTTTCGAAGAGGTAAAAAAATTGAAGAAGTTAAAGTTTTACTTGATATGCCATTTAAAAAAGCTGTATTATATTGGCAACAATATTTAAAATCAATAAGAATGTTTGAAGCTTTTGAATTTTATAAAGAGTATAGTTATGATGTACCAATGTTATTATCAATAAACAATTTTATGAAAAGAAACAGCATGTTTGGAAATGATATTGTACATGTTTTGAGAACTACTCAGGATGTTATCAATTTGAATCAAATGTATTCAAAGATTAAAAATGAAATTGAAAAATTAAAGCAAATGAAGAATAACCTACAATACTCTCACAATAACTATTTACCTCCACTAAAACCATTACCAAAACCAATTAACTGGAATTATTAATCAAAATATATTCTTTTGTTCTTTTTGAACAAATAGAATAAATTAATATATTTTTAGTTTCTATAAGTGGGTAATATATCTTTGAACGTGTGGTTCTATTACATAGTATATAGCTTTTATTATTAGTAACCTATTTTAATATAAAATAAAAATGTAGGGTATTTAGAAATGAACTATTTTCTAAATATCTTTTTTATGTCATAGATGAGGTCAATAATATTTAGGTATTACCTTTAAGTTGTATGTTGCACCTGCATCTACGATAATCTCTCCTTCTACAGGAATTAAGCCTGTAAGGTCAAGTTTTCCACTAAAGGTTATAGTATGTTCACCAGGTGGTAAATGTTTCAATAGAATCCATACACCATCAGATACACCAATAGAAGAACCTAATAAACCGGTAGCTGGATTTCCGAGTACTGCAGTAAATTCAAAGCCTCCAGGAGGAGAATCAACCCTATACTGTCTCTCTAGATTTTGAATCTCTTTTCCATCTATTTCTAATTGTAAGTCAAAAGCTGTATCCTGTGCTTCGTTTGCACATTTTCTAGTTTCTGATTCGTTTCGCGGTGGATCTGTCTCAGAATTAGCACAAAATACATTTACTATAGGAAATAGAATAGATGTACCTTCTTTTATTTTACAATCATGTACTGGGAATGTGCCACTAAGAGGAGGGTCACTTGGTGAACCAACAAGAAACAATAATCTTCCATCATCCTGTAAACCTACATCACAACCAGCTTGACCTGTTTCTGTAAATGGGTTTGGGTCTGTTACATTATTTAATGATACTATCCATTGCCACCATCTATCTCCAAGTTCTGCTACTTTGTTAGCAGGAAATATTTGTAGGTTTTTATCGCTATCATCGTATCCATTGTCTTTTCTATTATCAGATTTGCAGAATTCTACAGAACTGACGAAAAATCCTTCAAAGGGACCTGTTCTACACTCATAATTGTTTTCTTTTGTTGGATATTTATTATATTTATCATTATAATTATAATCATTGGTATAAGAATTCTGTTTATCCTCATATTGTCTGTCCTGAGTGTAATAATAATTTGGTTGTTGATAATAATTTGCACCATAGAATTCATAGTTTGCATATCCATTTGAATTTTCATATTTATTGGAATATTTTTCTGATGCCATTGCATTTTCAAAAAGATTCGTGTTACCAATTGATGCTGATGCAACCGTTGATAATACTATCAATGAAGTCATCAAAAAAAGTCCGAATTTGCATGCTGACTTATGCATATTTGTTAACTAACTTTCTAATTATATTTAGAGTTAGTAGAATCATTCAGTAACATATACTATATGTTTTACTTAGTGAATGATTATTGTATAATTCAATAGCTATTATTTATTAATAATATTAATACTGAAAAATATAGTACATATCTGGTCTTGCAATATAGTGATAATCTGGGAAACCCCATTAAAATTTGTTATATAATATCAAGTGAAAATAATTTGTAAATTATTAAATAACATATAATGTTCCTATTGGAATCAGTTCCACATATCTGGAGAATGTCCATGCAAGGTGTTAATACCCATTCTCCCAGGTAGTTATATCAATTATCTAGTTACCATATCGTATTATAAATACAAATTACCTTTCAAGTTTAATAAACAAATAATATCATAATTTAACTTTTATTGTTAGAAGCTTAATTTTAAATTGATACAAAAATAGAACTTCTATAAAGAGTTATATGTATATATTAATCTCTATCAAAAAAACTTTTAATTAGTCAATTTTTGATTGTTGTAGTTTGTGGTAACAATTTTTTACTTTCGTTATGTATATTAAGATAGTTTAATCCTTTTTCTGTAGTCTTGAACTTATTATCCCCATCCAGGTATTCTATTAGATTATTCTCTATCAATATAGGAAGATATTCTTTTAATTGCACATTACTTAGAAAAGCTATATACATAATTTTTGTCTTGGTTACTTTTCCTTTTGCTACCTCAAGCATAGCTGCTAACATTTCTGTTCTACCTCTATTTTTCATATATTGATAATCGACAATAATTATATTAGAAATACGTCACATGAATAAAGGTTATTGAAGATAAAGTTGTATTAGTTGATTTTATAAAAAAATTACAATAAGATGAATATAAGGAATGATTATAGTCATTTATTTTGAACAGAGGAATAATTGTTGGTCAAAAGCAGCTGTACTAATTATGGATAAAAAAATTTCTAGATTTAAGGTAAAATTTATAGAAAGATTTCGAAGTATTCGATTTTATTCATAACAATAAAACCAAAACAAAGAACAATCATTCACATTCATGGATATTCTCTGTAAGATTAGCTGAAAAATTTCAGAATAAGAGTAAAGTATGTAATAATAATGTTTATTCTGATATGTAAAAATATAGTATAAAATAGAAAAACAAAAAAATTTAGTTATCTTCTATGTCTGTAGAATCCTCTTCTTCATTAATTTGTGGTTCAATATTAGTAAATTGTTGCATCACTTGAGGTTGATCTTCTGCTACTACATATTTTAATATTAGATTTTCTGCTTTTAATATATCAATTTGAACTTTTGTAAGAGCATTCAATGATTTGTCAAAATTTGATTTATCTATAGCTTTGATAGCTTTGCCGATATTATTTAGAAATTTAGTGGGAGGAGATGGTTCTATTACTAACAATTCTGTTTCTACATCTCTAACATCTTTTAATGCTTGTTCGATATTACCATCAGATATTGCTAGCTGTGCATTCTGCAAGTTATCCATTAACTCAACTATATCTGTTTTCAATAATGACTGAGCAATAAGAATTGTGTTTTGACTTGGCTGTTGTAGAGATGTCTTTTGGTTAGTAGATGATGATGAGTTAGTTTGAGCTTGTACGTTATCGAACGATAACATAATAGAAAAGAGAGCCAGTGGAATTATTATATAGACTGCGATATTATTACCTTTCATGTAAATAGCATATTAGAGATTATTTATATGACTTGTGAATAAAATATCACATAGAATAACACATAAAATTCTCTAAAAGTTTCTCATAATACTGTTTTAAATTATTTTATATATTAACAAAGTAAATTATGATATATAAAAAACCAATTTGATAATTTATAGTATCAGTATGCCAGAAGATTGATTCTGTGGATATTCTTATATCATATTTAAGAATGTATTTAGATTTTATTATTAGAAACTTATTTTTTTAAATTATTTTTGGGATGTTAAGATATGTGAATTGGTTTAGGATTTGGCGAAGAGGGAGGGAAACTGATAAACTAATAAAATACAGATTTACGTATTAATAAAGAAGATAATTTTTAAATTTTGATATCATATATTTGAATTTATTTATATATCTTTTTGTTGAATTATCCTTCTCCTCCTTTATTTCTAGGTTATTTTCGTGGTATTACATTTATATCATACTTAACTTCGGATACAAAATTAAGATTACTACTTGTAGTAAAATCTACAAGCAATCCGCTAGCATAGATAGTATGATTACCTACTGGTAACCCTTTTAACATAACAAATGTACCATCTGATATTGCTTCAGTAGTTTGTGGAGGAGCACCAAAAATATTATTTTCTGGTAATGTAACGTTAAAAAATGCGGAAGCTACTCTGTAATTTTGTAAATCTGTCATTGGTATCGAATCAATTATTAGCTTAACATCTTTTACTGCATCTTGGTCAGATTTAGCACAATTTCGTAAATCATCTTCCGTTTTGAGTTCAGGATATTCTGCGAAAGTACATATTACTTCAATAGGGCTTACTAGAATAGCCATTCCTTCAGGTATAGAACATTTTCTTTCTTCATAGCCACCACTGGTCCCTGCTAGAAACCATACATTAGAATTATTTTGATTCATAGTACAATATTCCCCAGTCTTATCTGTAGAAGGATTAGAATCACTAGGGGAAGAAAGCAACCATTTCCACCATTCTGCGGACCACTCTCCATAGGTTAATCCAAATGGCTTTTCATTTGGTAAAAAAACAGATAGTTCAGATGCTTCAACTAGTACATCACGGTCATTATTTACATATAATAAAGATAACAATAGAAAAATGGATAAAATAGGAAAAGCATTTAAAGGATTTTTCAGTTTAAAACAAATTATTTTTGTTGATATGACAAAGTTATAATTATAAAACACAACCATCATATTATCGAATACTATAAAAATTCTTCTAAATTGAGTTTTTTTTTTGATAAATTAAAAATATATGACAATATTTAAATTCTAAAAAAAGATATCACGATACATTAGGCTCAATATTAATATTTTTAGTGATACTAGGACTCTCTATATTGTATCTTCATTATTAATTTTAATTTTTTTGTTAGATATCAATATGTTAAAAACATTTGATTTAGTTAACAAAACTTCATTAAATTTTAGAATTTTTATATTTCTAGGTATATCTGTAACTTTCTTGATGTTATCTTCTGTTATATTAAAATACAATTGGAATTATATAAATCAGTATATTAGAAAATCTAATAAAATCTATGCTATATTCAAAATAACCCTCTTAATACAAATTTTTCTATTTTCAGCAGTCAATCTTTTAAATACTCAAATAATTATGTTACATCATTATACTACATATATTTTAATAATCTCACTTTTTGTTAGTTATTCTTTGAGTTTTTTTATTCTATTTTTTCTCAATTACCAATTTTTACGTTGGTATAATGTAAAAAAAAATTACATGTTACTGTTTTACTCTCTTGCTTTTAGTACAATATTGCTTGAATCGATTTTTAAATTAGGTTTTACAGAAATCATGTTCATGCTTAAACCTGAAATTATATTTCCTATGACAATAGGCTCATCTGTTTTTATTCGAGCTGATTCTCTTCAGGCTTTCTTTAATAACATCTTTCCAATATTATCCATACTTTCATTCGTATTTTCTTGGATTGCTAGTTCCATTATGCTGAAAGAATATTCAAATAAAGTTGGTGGCACGATTAAATATTGGGCAATTGTTAGTATTCCTTTGATTTTTTATATAAGTCAATTTTTTGTTCAATTGAACAGCCAAATTATTTTTCAACTAACATCTTCTAATATAACATCTTTTAGTATCACTCTTACCATAATTTTTATATTTAGTAAGTTAATAGGAGGATTATTATTTGGAATACCATTTTGGATAATAGCCAAAACGATTAATAATTCTGCTATAAAAGCTTCTATGACAATAGCAGGATTTGGATTTGTCTTTTTATTTTTGACTAATCAAGCTAATGGAATTGTTGTAACTCCATATCCTCCATTTGGAATTATAACATCTTTGTTTTTCGGTTTTTCATCATTTCTTTTAATGATAGGCTTTTATTGTTCTGCCATTTATATTTCTGAAAATAGACATATTAGAAAATTAATTAAAAATGACATACTCAAATATGATTTATTAAGTCAAATGGGGAGTAGATTTATAGAAGATAAAACAATTAGTTACATAAACCAAATAAGGAAATCAACTAAAAATGAATTATTTATAGATTATCCTGGATTATTTTTAAACGATGAAGATATAAAACAATATATTAAAAATGTAATCAATGAAATAAGTAAGAAAAAGAAGAACGGTAATTAACTCCGAACTGTATTATATCCTCATATATACTATAAAAGATATTGCCAAAAATTTATTTACCGGAAAGGTACATATCTTTCACTGAATAACGGCTAATTCTCTCTATAGTAATAATGCCTATATTCACATGGTATCTAATGCCATTGAATACCTGTGTGTTCATCCACTATTAGTATAGAGACGGTAATAGCAACCATCTAACCGAATTTGTTATTCAGTGATTGGGATTGGGGAAAATTCCACAACCTAGCTTATAATAGAAATGGCATTACTAGTAGTATTATTGTAATAGCTTTTCTCTTCATTTACAAATAATACTAGTATTATCATTTCCTCCTTTTTCCTAATCCCAATTTGTTATTATTATTTTACCTAATGATAATAATAATATTTATTAATTGTGGAACAATCTATATTTTGAATTATTAGAAATAATGAAGTCGATAAAAATTAAAAGAACTAATTTGATAATACCGATAGCGGTTCTAAAATAAGAGTTTACTATTGTAGATATATTACTATGCTGTATTTAGCTTTTATTGTTAGAAGCTTAATTTTAAATTGATACAAAAATAGAACTACTATAAAAAATATAAATATATATTTTATTATATCAAAAAAACTTTTAATTAGTCATTTTTGATTGCTGTAGTCTGTGGTAACAATTCTTCCAGTTCATTATGCATTTTAAGAAAGAACAATCCTTTTTCTGTTGTTTTATATTTATTAGCCCCCTCCAAATATTCTATTAGGTTATTTTCAACTAAAACAGAAAGGTATTCTTTTAATTGGTTATAACTTAGGAAAGCAAAGTACATAATTTTTGTTTTGGTTTCTCCTCCTTCGTTTGCAGCCTCCAGTATCATTGCTACTATTTCGGTCCTACTTCTATTTCCCATATTATTAGAATTGTGATTTACTATTTTAATATTAATACCACAAGAAAAGTAAGCTAATTATAGTAAAACACTATTCGTATTATTTACAAATTAAAATTAGAATATTTTATCACTACATTGTATTAGCTTTTATAATTAGAAACTTATTTTTAAAATAAATTTAATGAAGTTACTATAAAAATTATATCAAAAATATTAAGTTAATTAGTCATTTTTAATTGCTGTAGTTTGTAACAATTCTCCAGTTTCATGATACATTTTGAGATAGTTTAATCCTTTTTCGGTAGTCTTAAATTTGTGAGTCCCATCACTATATTCTATTAGATTGTTTTCTACCAAAACAGAAAGGTATTCTTTTAATTGCCCATAACTTAGAAAAGCCGTGTACATAATTTTTGTCTTTGTTGCTCCTCCATTTGTAGCCTCCAGTATATTACATACTATTTCCGTTCTACTTCTATATTTCATATAGTTATATAATTGATTTATTTATTTTAGTTTAATATCAAAGTCAAAGACAAGATAATTATAGTACAAACATTCTATAGAATCAATTCACAAAGAAAGAAAAAATTTTAAAAGCTTCATCTATTCGTTCGAGATTCAATACCTAAAAAATCGTACTTCCAATCTAATTATAATAAATGTCATTAGTCGGGTTCA
>DASQLB010000230.1:0-3956 GCA_035630235.1 Nitrososphaeraceae archaeon
ACTAATATTGGTTTTCCAAATTTTCTAGAAATCTGGGCAACAAACTCTTTATTTTCATTATAAAATATTTCAGTAAATCTTATTGCCATTTCTAGGTCTTCAATTTTTATATCAAACCCGTTTAATACATCTATAGAGAGATCAAAACGTTTTAAACATTCATCTTTCGCTTGTTCTATATCTTTACAAAATGCATGACAGTCAGGCATACTGAATGCTCTTAATCTTCTCAGTCCTACTAGTTCTCCACTTTTTTCTCTACGGAAACTATATCTTGTTAACTCATAAAGTTTTAATGGAAGATTTTTATATGTAATATGAAAATCTTTAGCCATTAAAAATTGACCAAAACAGGCTGCAAACCGTAAAAATAATTGTTTGTTATCTGATAATATATTATATTGTCTAGCAGGAAATCGATTGAAATAGCTTTCCATAGATGGATGTTTTGTATCATACATTATGGGAGTTTCAACTTCTATTCCGCCATATTCAAGAACCTTCCAAGTTACAAACTGTTCTATTAATGATTTCATCAATCTTCCCTTTGGATAGAATCTCATATTACCTGCATCAGAAGCTGGTTCATAATCTGCAATACCCATTTTCTTCATAAGGCCTACATGAGGAGGTTGTTCATCTGCAGCTCTTCTTTTTGATGTTTCGTATTCTAAAAACTTCTTCAAATTACTATTTGTTTCCATTTTGAATTTTTCTAATGGTGTTAATACTCCATCTGTATCTAAAATGAACCAGAGAGATTGTTGCTTTTCTTCTGATTTTAAAGCAGATGAAACTGGACCTGTTTCAATAATATGTTGTTTTAGATCCTCTTTCTGAAAAATCTCATCGTTACCTTCTTTTGTAACTTGTTTATCAGAAACCACTTTAAAATTTTCTGCTAATGGGTGACCTTTTACTTTTATATTAAAGCTCTTAGTCCATCCAAATGGAGCTCTATAAACATCAGTTATTATCTTTCTTGATTCTATTTCCAATTCTTTGATAATTTCAAACGCATATTTTGGAGGAGCCAAATCATAACTTAAATGAGAATAAGGATAAATCAATAATTTATTAATTTTTAAATTATCTAAGTAACTTCTAATCTCTTTTATTGCTTTTTCTACAGTTAATTTATTATCTCCCTTCTCTACCGACACAAAAACAACTATTAAACTTTCTAATTTGATTTTCGATTTTGATACATCTTTTTCTGCATCATCAAGTTCCTCTTCAATAGGCTCATATTCTATAAAGTCTGCATGCAATTGTAATAAACGCATTTTTCATCTTTCCTTGATCTAATCTTTATTTCCATCTAGCTCTTTCCGTTTCTCGATCTTCTTTTGTCGCTTTTTTCCATTCTTTATAATGGTTTCTACATAAATAGATTCTTTTACTTGTTGAGGAAATATCCAGGTCGGTAGCCATTTTTCCTTTGCTCTCACTCATAGATCTTTCTGCTTGTTCAGTACATCCTTGTATGCTACAGTTAATACCTTTATTTACTCTACCCATCTATAGTAAAATTATATTTGAATATAAAAGCTATACCGATATATTATTTATAAAGTATTAACGTATTATAAAAATTACTATAAAAACTAATGATACTATTATTTCACTTGTAAGTATAAAATTCTTTATCTTTTTAAATGAGGAATCATCTGTTTTCCTATTTTTTGATCTAATCCATTTTTGATCTCTGATTGTTACTAAGGCGTATAGTTTTATTATTGCAATCATAAAATTGATTACAACGTAGACCGGAAGAAGTATAATATCTGCAGGATGTCTTTTTAAATGTGGCAATATTTTAATTCCTCGGCCAATCATCCATAAAAGTAAAATGGATACCGCTAATACATAGTGATTTAAATAAAGTGAAATACCAAAGAAGATTGGACCAAAAAACAATGTAAATATGGAAATAAATCTATCTATTATGTGAAAAGCTAAAAATGGATGTTTCCATGCCCATCCATCCCACAGACTTATTAAATCAGAATTATGACTATTTCTTGACCACCTTAATCGCTGACTCCAAAAGGTCTTAAAATCAGGAGCAGCATATGAATAGATTACGGCATTGCTCTGATAGTATGATTTCCAACCTTTGCTTTGAACTATTCTTGTTAAACATTTATCCTCTCCTGATTCTTTCTTCTTTCCTAAGACTATTTCATTAAGAAAATTATCCAAATCGTCAATTATAATGTCTTTTCTATACAGTGAAGTTCTACCTGATAGGCACGAAAGAGCTTGTCCCATAGCAGTCTGGGCAGGTAGATCATAATAATTTCTCATATCCCAAAAAATATCTGTTATTTTTTGCCATATTGTCTTTCTTTCAATAGGATGTTGCCTTGTTGTAACACCTCCTATTAGTTGATCGTCAAAAGGAGATAGTATGGATTCCCTAATGTTTTCTGCCCAAACTGTGTCACTATCAACAAGAGCAACGATTTCATTTTTTGCCTCTTTTATTCCTTCAGCCAATGCAGGTCTTTTGCCAGGCTTCATTGCGATGAGAAGCTTCATAAATGGATAACATTTTGCCAAAGATTTGAAAATTTCGATACAACGACTATCGCTTTGGTCGATCACTCCTATTATCTCATTAGGCTCATTTTGGATCCATGATCTTATTGCATGTTCAAAAAGTTCCGGATCTTCATTATAAACTGGAGTAATTATGGAGTATTTTTGATAATTTCTATCATTCCAAGGAACTTTAGGTCTGTATAAAAATGAAGTGGATTTTTTAAATACCCATACACTCCATCTCCAAACTCCGATAATTCCAAGTGGTATGTATATCCATATTAGTTGATAGTAATTAATAGCAACATAGCCAAAAAATTCGGAGAGCTTTAAAACTAGAGATTGAATTGGTTCTAATAATGATATTTTACTAAAAAAATGAGGAGAAAAAATATAAACTACAGAAAAAATAAGAAGTACAGATAAGATTGAAATAATTAAAGCAATCGTAACTTCCTCTGATGCTCTTGAATCCAGTAATCTATACATCTATTTATTTTTATATTTGTGCATTCTAATTTATATATAGATCGTAAAAATTTTGATTAAGAAATTCAGTAAAGAAAAATAGTAATAGGTGGTTACATTATAATTTTATATTTAAAATTCATATTAATATTTTATAGAAGAATATTTAAAATAATCAATCCTAACTATATAAGTGAAAAAGAGATAGTAGTACTTATATATTAATTTGCGTTTTTTTTTGTAAAAGAGGATTGTGGAACAGTAATGGTAAAAATTTCTATAATTGGATCCGGAGTCGTTGGCTCTGCCACGGGAAAAGGATTTCATAAGCTAGGTCACAACGTTCTCTTCTATGATATTTCTAAAAATAGAATAGAAACGTTAAAGAAAGAAGGCTTTAAGATCGCTCATAATGTCAAGGATGCTTTGCAGCAGAGTGATATTACGTTTGTATGTGTTAATACACCTACTGGTGATAATGATGAACAAGATTTATCACAGGTTAAATCTGCTCTCTTTTCCATAAAAGAAGCATTAAATGAATCTACTAAATATAACTTGATAGTTTTTAGAAGTACTATGTTACCAGGGACTATGAATGAAATAGTCATTGGTTATCTGGATCAAGAGTGTAAACAAACGAGAGGTAAAGATTATGATGTTTGTTATAACCCAGAATTTTTAAGACAAGAAAGTGCATATGAGGATTTTTTTATTCCTGATAGGGTAATTATAGGAGAAGATTTTGAAGGCAGTTCCAAATTATTACAAGAATTGTACAAACCCCTTACGGAAAAAATTATTGTTACTAGTCCTAAGGCTGCAGAGATGATAAAGTACACATCCAATTGCTTCTTGTCATTAAAAATATCATTCTTTAATGAAATCGGAATGTTGTGTAAAGAAATAGGTATAGATGATAGAGCAGTAAGTTTAGGTGT
>DASQLB010000231.1:0-2515 GCA_035630235.1 Nitrososphaeraceae archaeon
TTGGTACCTTTCTCTGTTGTTAAGAAATGACAATAGTCCTGGAACATTTTATAATAAACCTAGATTATTGGTATTAATCGCAAGTATTGTTCTTTCTCTTTCTGTCGTTCCATTTATTCTACCTCACTTATTTCATCAACACATGATATATCATATTCTAATACATCTTGTTGCTTTGATAATCTCCCAATTTCTTGCTGTTGTATCTATAATGGCTTATCTCAAATGTAGAACTAGTCGTATATTTTTCATGACTTTGGGCTTTATTACATTGGTTATTGCTGAGTATGTATATTTATTAAATTCAACTGAAGATATTCATTCACTCTTTATTACTCAAGCTAATATTGAGACATCTCATCTCATCTTGCTGATAATGATTATCTTCTTTGGTATCTCTTTTCTGAAAAGTCCTCAGGCGAGGTAAAGCAGGTATAGTAGTAGTATGTCTACAATTAATAATTATAGAGAAACACATTCAACTCAAGATAAAATAATCAAATATGTAAATGAAATTCCTGGAATAAGATACAGAGAACTGTTAAGAATGACTGGACTTTCTAATGGTGTTTTATCCTATCATTTAAGATCTCTTGATAATTCTGGAAAGATACGAGTAAATCGAGTTAACAATAGAGTTACAAGATATTTCTCTTATGATGTTTCTACTCAGGAATCTTATATAATAGGGCTATTGCGACAAGAAACTACTCGCAAAATTATCCTGTACATACTAGAGAATGGAATATGTGGATTTAATGATATCATGGTACATACGAAAAAAGTTCATTCTACTATATCATGGCACATGGCAAGATTAAAAGCTGCTAATATTGTCAAGGTACGTAAACAGAATGAATTCAATTATTATGAGATTGGAATGGATAGATTGATATTGCAAGACCTACTATCTAAATACACACGTAGTTTTACAGAAAAGATTGTTGATAATTATGTAGATATGATTAATGAATTCTAAGTAATAGTGGTAGATTAATTTCGTGATTTATTCAACATTTTTGATTTAGTCATTCAACAATTATTATTCTAATAAGAATAAAGGTGTTCCCAACCATTATTGGTAATCATTGATAAATCTGAATCTGATTTTACTATTTCTTTACTTTTTTCAAGCTGCATGATTTTATAAAAGTATTTGTTTATAAAACAAATTTTCTATAGTAAATTTGATGATCAATTCTAATATTTATTTATCAAAGCAACATATGAACGAATTGCTACTGTTTTAAAAGTACATAAATAAAATGGTTGAGTACAATCAAAATAGAAGAAAAACTTAGTCTATAGTAAAATTGTTTATGAATACAAAAATGAGATCGGATCGAGCCTCCAAATCTCATCTCTTCATCTAATCATAGATTTTTTACATAGTAAAATCAAGATCAAGTAAAATATGAAAAGATTTGGAATGTAACAAAGCTTTAAATATATTTCTATTACATTTAATATCCTAACTAGATCAGAAAGAGAAAACTTGTAACAAATATATTTTCAAATGATGAATAAATGAATTTAAGACTAACAATTAGAACATTACATACGAACAAGTTATCAAAAAAATATATAACAAATGCTAGAATGGAGATAAACAAAAAAGGAATAAAGATAAACAAAAAAGCAATAAACCTAACAATAGAAAAAATTTAGTGAAAAGGAAATAATTTTTCCTTTGTTAACATGGTATGTTTTTTACTATTAAGCTAAATGTTTGTTAGATCTCATGGATCTGTTAGGTTAATGAAAATAGATGAATGGAATGGAAAAAATATTGTAAAATGGGTAGAACATAACGGAATTATATATTATGAATTTACTTTCCTTAAGTTAATAGGGTCAAACTCAGAGATATAATTAATACAAAATATCTTTGGGATTATAAGATAAAGATAATAAGTTAAAAAACAATCAAAAGATATGGATGAAAATTTAATTGAAAGAAAAAAAAGATTAGAGAAAGAATTAGATAGTAAAGTATCTAATGATTATCAAGAATTCATAAACAAATCAAATGATTTTTTGCAACAATCAAGAGAAAATACTAAAAAATATTATCAAGATTTACTTTCTAGAGAATTAGATTCAATGGAAAACGCTATAAAATCGGGAAGTACACTACAAGCAATGAGTCATAGACTAACGGCAAATGTTTATGAATCAATTCTTCAGAATACTTAATAGTATACGATTCAAAAATAAATTTAATATATACGCTATTACTATAAAACGATGATTCTAGAACAAAATAGACAATAAGCGTTATCCTAAATTACTAAAATATCCTTTCATTAGGATTCACATCATCTTTACAAGAACAATAATTTATTTTATAATAACAGTTAACTACTATGAATGTTATTAATAAAATATTATGACTCATCATATTGCGAAAATAACTGAGATAGTTGGTAGTTCAGAAAAGGGTTGGGAAGAGGCAGCTCAAGTTGCTCTAGATGAGGCGAAAAAAACAATACGTGAAATTACAGGTATTGAAGTT
>DASQLB010000232.1:0-4121 GCA_035630235.1 Nitrososphaeraceae archaeon
TTCTTTCAATATTTATAACTCGAGATTTCTATTTTCATATTAATTTAGTTTATTAAAATTATTGTTATTCAGAAGAATTTTAAGTTATTTATAATAGATAATGAATCAATGAGTATCCTTACTGGTAGAGAAATTCTAAATAGTTTAAATAAAGATATCATAATCGATCCATTCAATATAAAAAATTTAAATCCAAATAGTTATAATTTGACACTGCATGATGAAATAAAATTTTATGACTGTGATTTCTTAGATATGAAAAAAGACAACCCGACAAAAATTATCAAAATTCCAAATGATGGGCTTTGGCTTGAACCTGGAGAAACCTATCTAGGAAGAACAATTGAATATACAGTAACGAAAAATTTAGTCCCAATTATCAAAGCACGTTCATCTATAGCAAGACTTCATATAAATATAATTAATAGTGCAGGATTTGGGGATATAGGTTATTCCGGTCATTGGACTATACCTATTTCTGTAATAAAGAAAACTAAAGTTTATCCTTTTGTTACTATCTGTCAAATTTATTATTCTGATATTACCGGAGAAATTGATAAGGAATATAATATTAACGATAAATATCAAAATAGTAGAGATATAATGGCCTCAAAAATATATAAAGAATTTGAATCAACTATATAAAATAATAAATTTTATAACGATAGATTAAATATCTACAATCAATATTATAGTCAACTAATCATATTCCTTAAAATAATGCAATTTTTACCATCTATTGAGCGATCTTCTTCTTCTGCTTGAACACCTGAAATTTCATATGGTAGTATGACATTTATGTAACATGGAAAAGGACGTTATGCTTATAGATGAACAGGCAGAAGAATTAAAGTCTAGAGCGCGAAAAGATAGTGCCAGATATGACCCACTATTTAAGGTTGGCACAGAAGTCGAAGCCTGTTTGTTAGATGATAGAGGAAATTCTGTGAATGCTTCCCCACTCATCGAAGAATTACAAATTTCTAAATTTTTTCAAAATTCAGGTTGTATGATAGATTATGAATATGGATCAGGTCAGTTTGAATTTAAAACTTCTCCGATACCTATTACAAATTTATTAGATCTTGAAGTATTATATGAAGAATTTATAATTGAACATTTAGAAAAAGCTATTAAAAAGGTTTACAAGGATAAAATTGTTATTCCAGTGTTCCTTGGTGCTAATCCATCACCAAATATTCTTCAAGATAATATAGTCACGGCTCATGATAGATATAAGAAATTATTTGAATGGCAATGTAAATTTTCGGATATAGAATTTGAGGGCAAAAAGTTCAAGCCTGCGCATATACCAGCAGGAATACAGGGATTTCATTTTCATTTGCAGGGTCGAAATCCTACTTATGCAGTATTAATGTTCAACCATATCTTAAATCTTATTTCATCTTCTATAATACTGGGTGCTAACAGTAAACTTTTTGCAGGCAAAGTATTTTCCTTTCATGAACCAAGGATATATCTATATGATCAATCCGAACAACAAAATTCAGGATTCCCCGCAATTACAACATATCCAAATTGTATAGAGGACTATATCGATTATATTAAATCAAGAAAGCCTATAATTGCAAGAGATTATTTTGACCTTGAAAAAGAAAGACATGATGATGTACGAATACGGTTGAATTCAGAATTTTACCGGGTTGAAACAAGGATAATATCTGTACAACCAACACCCAAGGCATTGATGGCTATGATTGAATTTTTTGTTGGCTATATATATAAGGCTATCCTTGAAGACTCTTATGGTGAAAATCTTCTAAGAAGTCTATCCATATTGAGAGAAGAAAGACAGGCATCAGTGCAATCTGGTTTTCAAGCTACATCTCATTTTCATATGATAGATACAATAAAACTACAACTTGATTATGCAAGAAAAGGATTGTCTGACCTAAATGTTAAACCAGAGTTTTTAAATATATTAGATAGTCGAGTAGAAAATAAAATTTCTCCAAGTCAATATGTTGCCTCATTATGGGACAAGAAATTTAATGGTTCAATTAACCAAACTATATTCGAGGTAATTTCACACATATGGGAAAGAACAAAAAATAATGACCCTATAATGTAATATAGTAATTTTGTTTATATAATAAACTACTATTCATTAATTCTTTTTTATTTTTACTGATATTTCAAAATTTAACTATATATTATTAAAATTTATAAGAATATCAAGTTTGACTAATATTAACTCTATTATAGATTTACATATGAATGATCTTATTTCAGATCTTCAACTCTTGATAAGGCAACCAAGTGTTTCTGCTAAGAATAATGGCATGATCGAATGTTCTCATTTAGTAAAAAAAATAATGGAAAATGCTGGTATAAAAACGGAATTACTTTTTCCCTCATTAAAAAATGAGAGCTGGAAAGATAGCAATTTTGATACTGTCACTGAAACTAACAAACATCATTTTATACCTCCAATAGTATATGGAGAAGTCAAATCAAAAAAAAATCCTCAAGGTAAAACTCTATTATTTTACAATCATTATGATGTACAACCAGAGGATCCTATCGAATTATGGGAAAATAATGAAGCTTTTAGCGGTAAAGTTAAAGGTAATTATATTTATGGAAGAGGATCGTCAGATGATAAAGGTGAATTAATTACAAGAATAAAAGCGGTTGAATATTTTTTAAGAAATTCTGGTGATGTTCCATGTAATATAAAATTTATAGTCGAAGGTGAAGAGGAAATTGGGAGTCCTAACCTAGAAAGATTTCTTATACAAAATAAGGAAAAACTAGATTGTGATGGAGTGATATGGGAATTTGGTTACATAGATGAAAAAGAAAGGCCAATTATTATGTTAGGCCTAAAAGGTATCTTATATGTAGAATTGATAGCTACCGGAGGTCCATCACGTGATGTTCACTCCAGTCTTGCAACACTGATAGAAAATCCTGCTTGGATCCTTGTAGATGCTTTAAAGACTCTTCGGGATATAAACGGAAAAATTTTAATAAAAAACTGGTATAAGGAAGTAAGGGAATTTTCCCATGAAGAACTCAATATATTAGATAAAGAGCCTTTCGATGAAGAAATATTTAAAAACGAATATGGTATTAATAAATTTTTAAATAATGTAACGGGTATCGAAACCAAAAAGTTCTATGAAGGAATGCCAACGTGTAATATCAGTAGTTTGATGTCTGGATATGTTGGCGAAGGTTCTAAAACTATTATTCCAAATAAAGCTATAGCAAAGTTAGATTTTCGTTTAGTGCCTCATATGGATCCAGTCATTCAGTTTAAAAGGCTTTGTGACCATATGAAAGATCATGGATTTGATAAAGATTTGCTTGAAATAAAATTATTACAGAAAGAATGGCCAGCGAGGACAACACCAGTAGATCATCCTTTTATAAAAGTTGTTGAAGAATCTGCTACTTCTATATTTGGATCTACAATAAAAAGTATTTCATCCGCTGCAACCGGGCCAATGTATTATTTTATTGATATTCTAAATGTTCCATGTGTCTGTATAGGATCATCATATAAATATGGTAAATCTCATTCACCTAATGAATTTGCTCGATTAGATCTGTTAAATAAGACAACCAAATGGATTAGTAAAATAATGGAAAATTTTGGAAAGAGAAACCTATACTAAATAACAATTTTATTGTTTATATCAAAATTAAAAAAACTTGTTTTTAATTTATAAGGTGAGAAGCCTGAAGATTGTGTAGTTTATACCCACAGCCAAATTGATCTAATAATATCTGAATCACTTTCATAGATATCTATATGTTATTGAGAAAAGCGAATTTATTATTTAAAGTAGAATTAAAATATATTATACCTCCAAAACCAGGATAGCCACCTTTTAGTTAATTTACATCAAACGAATTCCAATTGATGGACTGCCATTTTCAGTAAAAATTGTTCCGTTACCTTGCCCAAATACTATTTTATTTTCTAAAATTGTATTCAAAAAAGTCTGTTTATTAACTATTTTTTCTACGCCTTTGATTTTAGCTCTTTCCACACGAGTATCTTGAAAAATTATAGAGTGTGTGAAATTTTAATTAATTTGAATTTATCCAGTCAATTGTTGTCGCTACATACAACGGCTCTAATTCATTTA
>DASQLB010000233.1:0-5797 GCA_035630235.1 Nitrososphaeraceae archaeon
CTATACTTATAAATAAGTTAATTTTTTTATCGGAGTCTAATTTGATTCCTTTACTTGTTTTTTCAAGGATAATTGTTATATCATATAATCCACCATCAGAGAGAAGTTTACTTTTAATTGTAGCTGGATTTGTTAAGCTTACTTGGACTAGATCGTTTTTTGATAAATGTTCTTGTTCTTTATTTATTACTTGATGAGTAACTGAATCTGTTGAAGGAATAAGGTTGGCAGAAACAATTCCATCTAATGAATGAAATTGTTGGTCTATTATAGTCTGATTCTTAAAATTTATAATTATTCTAAGATTAATATCGCTTATAGTATCATTAGTTTTTTTATCAAAGATACGAAGTGTGAGCGTAGGTTGCTGATTATAATCATTTAGGAATGATGGTACTATAAGACCTTCTATTGCAATTTGCCTTCCAGAAATTTCAATAGGAATAGATTCATCCTTACTCAGACCGTGTCCATATGCTTTATTTGGAAAATCAAGGAAATTATTATTAGATATCAATAAAAATAACCATATTAGCAAGGCAGAAATAAATATAACATAATTAAATGTCATAGAGAAAAACTATAACACCTCAAAATAAAATGTTCCGGATAATATTGATGTAAATTAGATTATTGACATATCCGTTGAAGAGCAGCTGTAAAACAATTTCATTGGTGATGTTGATAGAGAAAAAAGTATTAATTTGTTAATTACAAACATGTTATTGAATATTTAATTCCACATCAAAAATCGCCTATTGATAAGTATCCTTATATTCTCTATAAAAATGTTATAATATGGCAAAAATATGATGTAATTTATTCTACTCAATATAGATGTCCTGAAAAATTGGCTTCTATAGACAAAATTTTCAGATCGAGGCCTTAAATTATATAAATATTATCTTCGAGTATAATTGATGCAAATTGTAACAAATATGTTATATGATTATCTAATAGCTATTATATACATAATAAAAATTCAATAGGTTGTCTCAATAAAGGACTAGGAATAGGTCAACTCTGCATTAATTCTTGTGTTGATACACACAATAATGGTAACAGTTTAATATAGCTAATCATTCTTTTAAAGTATTTACTATTAATAGAATATTCAAAGATGGTAACAACAAATGATATTAGTATGATTGATTTTTATGTAATCTAAAAACAAGTACTAATCAGAACATGCTAATTAATATGAAAATGTGATTTAATCGAAACAACTAAATTTATAAAACTTTCAATATTTTCTTTATATACAAATTATATCATTTTTGTTGCTAATTCAATATACATGAAAAAAATAAGAATTGTTAGTTAGTCTTGTTGGTCTTAATTATCCTCCTCGTCGTCTTCGTCTTGATTCTCGTCATTATCTTGTTGTGAGACTTTCAACTGTGGATTAGCTAGTTGGGCTTTGAAAACTTCATTCTCTGCCTTTAAAATGTCAGTTTGAACCTTGGTGAGATCGTCTAATGCTTTATTAATGTCTGTTTTGGAAATGGAATCTTTAAGTTTTTGAAGGTCGTCTGCAAACGATGGTTTAACCTTTAATACCAACACTTGATTCTCTACATCCGTAACTGTTGTTAATGCTTCTTCAGTATCATTATTAGCGAGTGCATCCTTGGAATCCATTAAATTACCTTTCAGCTCTGGAAAATCTATTGACATTAGTGCTTGGGTTTCTGCACTGATTGTTTGGTTAGCACCTGCGGCAGTTTGATTCGCTGCTGTTTGAGCAGTTTGGTTAGCACCTGCGGCAGTTTGATTCGCTGCTGTTTGAGCAGTTTGATTTTGTGCTGTTGCAGCAGTTTGGTTAGCAGTTGCAGCAGTTTGGTTTTGTGCTGTTGCAGCAGTTTGGTTAGCAGTTGCAGCAGTTTGGTTAGCAGTTGCAGCAGTTTGGTTCTGTAATGATGAAGTAGGGCTTGTAGCGTTTGTCATATTGATTTGTGCTTGTACAGTATCGAGCAAGGATGGTATAGAAATTAATCCTATTGCAAGTATTGAATAGATAAATATATTCTGAATTTTCAATTTAATAAACAAAATACACTAGTATTTATAAAACTTGTTATTTTTTATAGGAATTAGTAATTTAATAAAATAATTGATAAAAGGAATATGTGTTTTTGACTCAATATTTTATTCAATATTATCCGATAAAAAATTAATAATTGATATATTCTGGAAGTGGTAGACGTTTTGGCCGAAGTATAATTTTAAAATTATTATGCCGTGTTTTATTATTAAATCAATTTGAAATATTATCAATTATAGAACTCTTCAAAATTATCACTTTTTTGTTATTTTATTACTATATAATTATTGAACATTTATCTTTGATCGAAAGTCAAACATTTGTATCACAAATCAAAGATAGACAGATACCGTCGTGTTTTTCCAATGATTTGACATCATCAGAATGTATAGAATTAAAATATATCTTCTCATATTTATAAAATTAGCGAATCGTAGACAAGATAATAGATAAAAGCACATAAATCTATAATGAATCACTCGTTTATTATGTAGACGTTTATTATGTAGAGTTATATCTATAAATATATAACATAAAATAATTTATGAATTTATCGAACAGATAGTACATTCTCTCTTCCAAAATTCTTTAAAATCCTTTTTTCACATTCACTTCCTTCGGGAGGATTTAGATCAGTACTAGATACACAAGCATGATATCTATCACCTATTTGGATTTTTCCTATATTGGTATCTCTATCAAATGTAAATGTTCTGCTTATTGTATATCCACCAAGCTTGTTTAATTCTTCTTGAACATTATCAATAATTGCTGATTTAATCTCGCCTTTTATCATAACAGCTATTTTTAACTTCTGTGTATCTTTTCTATCTTCAAGAGGAACATAAATTTTAATTTTCACTTTTTCTTCGTTTTTCTCTGTTGGTTGTTGGTTTCCATTACTGTTATCATTATTAGTAGAAAGCAGTTGGGTGTATTTGTTACTACTATTATTGAAAACATTTTGACTGTCTAGATAAACAAGTGAGTTAGGTGAAAATAAACGAGATATAGTAGGTGTAGCTGTATCTGGACCCAAGAGATCACCTTCGTCACAATCAAAATAAGGCATAGAATTATACTCTTTTAGCAAATCTCTGATATGATATGCACATACAAAAAATTCGTCACGATCACCTGCTTTTATAATATCTGTCTCCTTATCAACTGCCAAATTAACATTTAATGTTTGTTTTAAAGGATCGAAATTATCTAATGTCACGTTTTTTAATACTTCTTGTCCATTGATAAAACCTGCTATACTTAAGAACCCTACTTTCTCAATATTTGCAACATTTATACGCGTTTTAACCACTACTTTGTCCTTGTCATTGATGTTATAATCACTATTTTGATCTTCATAAGTAGGATTTATACTATTTTTAGTATGTGATTTATTTACCAAATTGATATCTTCTTTAGTATTATTTATTTTGGAAGATTTATCAGAATGTTGAGCCAAATTATCTTGATTATTTATTTTGTTGGTATTGATATTTTTTTCTTGTTCTTTATTTTCATCTTCAATGTATTCACCAGGATCAAAGATATAATCGAATTCATCATCTTTAATTTCATTATTGTTATTTTGTATTGAATATGAATAGTTAGACCAAGATAAAAAGAACAGAATACTGACTACAACTAGTATTATGCTTATTTTGTTGATGCTAAATAATCTATGCTTCAATTAATTTTTACCTCCATTATTTTTAATAAAAAGTAATAAGATTCTGATAAAAGGAAATATAATATATTTAATTTAAAATTCAAATGAGTGATTATACACATTCTAAATGACTTTATGAAATTTATTAAATAATAATTTCTTTCTCTCATTTATCTTTATTTATTATCTTTTATGCCTAATAAATAAATAAAAAAAAGTTTTTGGTATAATGTTTGTCTACAATTATATATAATATAAAATTTAAAAGGTTATATAAAATGCAATAGAGCATTTTATAAAATTTTTATTCTGCTAAAGATCTGTAAACTCTTTTATCTATTATTTATCTATAATTTATCATATTTATCTAGTTCATTTTGAATTCTTGTCTTAGGCTAGCTATAAGATATACCTATTCAAAAATAACATTTAAAAGAAAGAATGAAACAGAAGATATTTACATGAAATTTTTCTATTCTTTAGTAGTTTATGCTTTTTCTATTGTTATTACCTTGTCAATCATTACATTATTTGTCTCTGGACAATCTAATTCTGAAGAATTAAAAATCTACACCTACTCTGATGGAAAATTCATAGTTGATTATCCATCTAACTATATTGTTGAATCGCAAGGGAATATCTCTTCCAATAACATAACTTCCGCTACATCTAAAGCATTATAGTTTTAGTTATAGGGCGAATCATTTGTAGTCATTATAGAGGTAAGATGACATAGCCTCTCCTATATTGGCATTATAAGTCTCGAGCAATATCGTCCATCCTTCTTAAATCAGTATACTCTTTCCAAAAATATTTTACTCTAGATACTCTAGATCAGTCTATCTTCTAGCCATTTGTATGAAATGCATGGGAGTAATTCTAATGAATTTTAACATGGGAATCTATATGATATTCTATTTTTTTGAATATTGCGATAAGGACGGGATACTGCATATTAAATTGTACAATAGGCTAACAAACAAAATCTGTTGTATTACTATAAAAAAGTGAACAAAGAAAAAAATTTTTGTAAAATTATATCGACTACATAATTCCAAATATAAAATAGACTATAACCAATATGATTCCGATGACTAGTAAAATTGAGCCTACAATGTATAGTAGCCTTGCTGGAAGCGAGGGAACAAACCTGTTCAAAACTAACAAAATTATTCCAATTATAATTAATGCAATTCCTGATTCTAATGATACCATTTCAATTTCTATATGTCTAAAAGAGTTTATATAAGTTGTTGAATATTAAAAGAAAGAAATTTAGCTATAATTTATCTAAATATTCTATGTATTCAATAATGAATTGTCTGTTAACGCTTATTGAGCATATATGAATATAAGGTTCTGTTAACTTACAGTCACTTTAAAAAAGTGTTAACTGTCGTCTCATTTTACCAACAACCAGGTGATGCTAAAAAGGCATACCTTGCACAGTATTCTGGTGTTGTTTCGGATGTTGCACCTGTTAAAGCGTCATATACTACAATGAAAACTAACATACTAATAAAAAATAGACTAAATCCACTAAATAGCAACTTTAAAATTCTTTTAATAGAATTTTTTTTACCCATAGCCGATTACATCGCTAACCGATAAAATTAATTGCTGTATTTAATATATATAATACATTCTACGAATTGAGAATGATAACACCCACTTTTCAAAACAGCTATATTAGGAAAATTAAGCTAAAATTGTTAGCTAGTACTAATGAGCAATACTTCTTTAAATAAAACTACCTTCATAGCTGGTTATATTGTTAAAGCCAATAGAAGTAAATCAAATTTTAATAGCAATGGGAACAGGAATTGCAGGATTCGTAATTTCAGCAGTGTTAATGGCAAAAGAGATTTATTTCAATTTTTTTTTAAACCAAGATTAAAAATAGAATTTGATAAAAATACACCTGCAATATATAAACCAGAATTAGAAATTTTTAACGAAAAACTCGAACATAGTGGAAAAAGACGATGGTTAAAAATAAACGTAAAAAATGATGGCAAAGCAACTGCATTAAATTGTAGAGCAAAACTCATTTTCATAGAAGGCGATTCGCCTATAAGACCACA
>DASQLB010000234.1:0-17347 GCA_035630235.1 Nitrososphaeraceae archaeon
TAAAGTTTTCTAAACCATTTTTTTTATTAAGGATATCTTTTAATAATTTAATATTTTCTAAATATTTTTCTTCACTAATCTTATTTATACACGGCGCATCACAATTATGAATAAAGTATTCTAAACAAGGCTTTTTTGGTAGTCTATTACATATCCTTATCTTGAAAATTTTTCTCAAAATTCCTAAAGAGAGAAATCTCGAACTTCCGTAGACAAATGGACCAATAACATCTCCTTTAGGACCTTGAAAAACTCCTCTCCTATTTCTTCTAGCAACTAATAATCGGGGAAATTTTTCGTCTGTAATTTTTAAATATGTGTATCTTTGCTGATCTTTTAACTCAATATTAAAAACAGGTCTATACCTTTTAATCAAATTAGATTCCAAAAGAAAAGCTTCAACTTCATTATCGGTTAGGATAAAATCAATATCCTGTACTTTATTTATCAATATTTGTGTTTTCCAAAAATTCTTGTCTTTATTATTAATAGTATTTTTCTGATTGAGATTGCGATAACTGTTAATACGATTTTTTAAATTTTTTGCTTTTCCTATGTAAATTATTTTTCCTGTTTTATCCTTCATTAAATAGATACCGGGGTTACTTGGAATCTTTTTTCCTTCGTAGATAAGGTTAAATGTAGACATTCCGAATTTTTAATAATTTACCTCAATGAGTTTAGAATTCAATAACTTTTTCTTCAAATATTTAGCCGTGTGGCTCAAGTCCTCATGAGATATTATTTTTTCTGGAGGTCCTTCAATTACTAACCGTCCGCCATCACTTCCTCCTTCTGGTCCTAAATCAATTACCCAATCTGCACTAGCAATGACATCTAAATTATGTTCAATGACAACAACTGTATTTCCCAAAGAGGTTAATCTACTTAAAATTCTAAGCAATTTCTTAACATCCTCAAAATGAAGTCCTGTAGTTGGTTCGTCTAAAATATAGAGGGTTTTACCCGTGTCCCTCTTAGAAAGTTCTGCAGCCAGTTTAATTCTTTGTGCTTCTCCTCCTGAAAAAGTCGTAGCGGGTTGACCCAATTTGATATATCCCAAACCAACATCAAATAAAGTTCTTAATTTTTTATATATAATAGGTATATTTTGGAAAAAGTCCATCGCCTCTTCTACTGTATAATTCAATATATCGTCTATCGTCTTTTCCTTGTATTTTATTAGCAATGTTTCAGAATTATAACGCTTTCCCATACATTCATTGCATTTTACATATACATCAGGTAAAAATTGCATTTCAATACGTTTTACGCCACATCCTTCACATGATTCGCATCTGCCACTTTTTACATTAAAAGAAAACCTTCCAGGGTTATAGCCCATCTCTTTGGCCATTATAGTTTTAGAAAAAATTTCCCTTATTGGTGTAAAGGCATTAACATATGTAGCTGCATTGGAACGAGGAGTTCTACCAATCGGAGATTGATCAATTCCTATAACCTTATCAATATTTTCCACACCGCTTATTGAATCATATTTTCCAGGTATTTCATTGGACCCAAAGTAACTCGATACAGCCTTAAAAAGGATATCATTTACAAGTGTTGATTTTCCAGACCCGGAAACTCCTGTGACTATTGTAATACATCCAATAGGAATATCTACATCTATTGCTTTTAAATTATTCTCTTTTGCGCCATGTATAGTAATAAAATTAGTGAAGCTGTTTTTTTTTGAAGGAAGAGTTGCAGTTTTCTCCCCTTTCAAATATTTACCAGTTAATGAGTTTTCATTCTCTGTAATTTCATTCAAAATTCCTTGAGCAACTATTTTTCCGCCGTGGATGCCAGCTCCAGGACCAATATCTATTATCCAATCAGAATTTCTTATAACATCTTCATCATGTTCAACAATTATAAGAGAATTGCCCAAATCCCTAAGTCTTTTCAAGGTTTTGATCAATCTATCATTGTCTCTTTGATGAAGTCCTATTGTTGGTTCATCCAAAACGTAAAGTACACCAGTTAAATTTGAGCCTATTTGAGTTGCAAGTCTAATTCTTTGAGATTCTCCCCCAGAGAGTGAAGAAGTTGATCTATTTAATGTTAGATAATTAAGTCCTACATTAAGTAAAAATTCTAGCCGAGATCTTATCTCCTTTAACACATTTTTTGCAATATATTTTTTGGTAGTATCAAGATCTAATGTATTAAAAAAATCGTAGCATTCATCAATTGGTAAATCTCCGACATCCATTATAGATTTTTCAGATAACTTTATTGCCAATGATTCCTTCTTTAATCTCTTTCCAGAACATTTATCACATACTCGTTCATTCATAAATCGTGCAAGCATTTCTCTTTTGGTATCTGATTCAGTAATATTATACAATCTTTGTAAATTGGGAATAACTCCTTCAAAAGTACTTTCATATTCCCACTTGCTTTGTGAATATTTTGATTCATATTTGTAGTAAATATTTTGATTTGTTCCATATAATATTACATTTATTTGTTTTGAGTCCATTTTTTCTATAGGTGTATTTAAGTTAAATGCAAATTTTTTGCCGACATCTTTTAACATAGATGATCTAAAAGTCGCAAACTTTCCTTGCCACGGTTTAATTGCTCCTTCTATAATACTTTTACTTTTATCAGGAATTATTAGATCAGGATCGAATTCAATTTTAATTCCCAGACCGTTACAGTCCTCACATGCTCCAAAAGGAGAGTTAAAGGAAAATGATCTTGGTTCAATATTTCCTATACTAATTTTACAAAAAGGACAGGCATTGTGTCTAGAAAATAAAAATTCTTTATTATCTATTAGTGTAAGAATTAAACCGTTTGTTAAGCTTGCTGCATTTTGTACTGATTCAAATATTCTACTTTTTTCATTTATAGACGGTTTGAGTCTGTCTACTACGACGTCTATATTATGTTTCTTTTGTTTAGGTAGGTTAAACTCTTCGAAATCTCCTAATTTTGGATTTTTTTTATCATAAAATTTCGCATCTTTAGATTTATCAATTAAGTCACCTAAAGCAACAAATTGTCCATCAATTCTTAATCTTGAATATCCTTTTTCATATAATTCTTGAAATAATTTATCAAATGAACCTTTTTTTCCTTGAATTAATGGAGCTAGAATAATTAATAGTGATTTTTCGGTAGATAACCTAAATACTGATTCTGTAATCGATTCTAATGTTTGACTTTCTATTTTTCTATCACAATTTGGACAATAAGGCTCCCCAATTTTTGCAAACAATAGTCTTAGATAATCATAAATCTCTGTTACCGTTCCTACTGTTGACCGAGGATTCCTATTAGTAGTTTTCTGTTGTATCGAAATGGCGGGAGATAATCCTTCAATAGATTCTACCTCTGGTTTTTCCATAAGTTCAAGAAACTGTCTGGCATAAGCTGATAAGGACTCTACATATCTTCTCTGACCCTCTGCATAAATCGTATCGAATGCTAATGTAGATTTACCAGATCCAGATAGTCCAGTAAAGATTACAATCTTATTTTTTGGTATATCAATATTTATGTTATTTAGATTATGTTGTTTAGCACCTCTAACAATCAGTTTATCTATCATGATCTACTGAACCTCTATTATTCCTATTTCCTGTTTTATTTTTTTTAATCTATCCCGAAGTTGTATCGCTTTCTCAAATTCAAGTTCTTCAGCATACTTATTCATCAAAACTTCTGTTTCTATGGAGAGCTTTCTTAAGTCATTTTTGCTCATCGATTTAAAATACTCAGGTTGATTTTGGGAATTTTTATCCTTTACTATTGGCTTTGATATTGATATAGGTATTATTCGATGTAACTTGTTAAATTCTATTTGTTTTGTTCGCCTTCTATTAGTTTCAACTATGGCATTTTCCATTGATTTTGTAATTTTATCTGCATACATTATTACTGTTCCATCTATGTTTCGAGCAGCTCTTCCAAATGTTTGTATAAGACTGATATCATTCCGTAAAAAACCTTCTTTATCAGAATCTAAAATGATAACAAGCGAAACCTCTGGAATATCCAATCCTTCTCTTAGGAGATTGATACCAATTAGCACATCGAATTCACCTAATCTTAGTTGGCGAATTAATTCTGTACGTTCTAGTCCTTCAATTTCTGAATGTAAATATCTTACTCTAATGTTTTTTTTTGACAAGAACTCTGCCAGGTCTTCAGCCATTCTTTTTGTTAAAGTTGTTACTAGTGTTCTTTGATTCTTGGTCACTCTTTTCTGAATTTCAATAATTAGCTCGTCAATTTGATTCTTTGATGATCTAATCTCTACCATAGGATCGACTAATCCTGTTGGTCGAACTAATTGTTCTACAACTTTGGAGCTGGACTTTAATTCATAGGGACCAGGAGTTGCTGATACAAAAACTACTTTTCTCAAATATCTTTCAAATTCTTCAAATTTTAGTGGACGATTATCAAATGAACTAGGGAGTCTAAATCCATATGTAACAAGCATTTCTTTTCTGGTATGATCTCCATTATACATTCCTCTTAACTGAGGAAGTGTCACATGGGATTCATCTATTACTAGTAAGAAATCATCTCCGAAAAAGTCCAATAAACAATATGGCGGCTCTCCTACTTTTCGACCATCAAAATGACGAGAGTAATTTTCTATACCTGAACAATACCCTAATTCATTTATCATTTCAATATCGTATTTTGTTCTGGAAGATAATCTCTCTTTTTCCAGTTCTCCTTCTAATTTAGGAAGCCATTCTTTTAGTTCCTTTTTTATATTGCTTATTGCATTTTCTCTCACTCTTTTGTCTGTTATATAGTGTTTCGCTGGAAATATTGTAACCTTATTTAGATCTCTTATTCTTTTTAACGTTATAGCATCATGAATACTTATTTTTTCAATCTCTTGATCAAACAGGGTTATTCGAATTAAATCATTAGAGTATCCAGGAATTATATCAATAATTTCACCCTTAACTCGAAAATTACCTGGTGTAAGGGAACTATCATTTCTTTCGTATCTTGATTCAATTAATTTTTTAATTATTTCTTTTCTATTTATAATATCGCCTTCTGCTATTGTGAGTGCATTTCTTTCCCACTCTGATGGTGAACCTAATGAGTAAATACATGACACGGTTGAGACAATTATTGTTGGCTCGCCAGACATTAACATTGCTGTTGCCTCTAACCTCATTTTTTCAATAGTTTCATTTACCGCTGTATCCTTTTCAATGTACGTATCTGTCTGGGGGATATAACTTTCAGGTTGATAGTAATCATAAAAACTAACAAAATATCCTACATTTATGGAGGGAAAAAAATCTTTAAACTCGGAATAAAGTTGAGCGGCTAAAGTTTTATTGTGAGAGATTACCAGAGTATTTTTTTTTATTCTTGAAATGAGATTTGCAATGGTAAAAGTTTTGCCACTACCAGTAACTCCAAGCAAGGTTTGAACCGAATTACCTTTTCTAAGTAGAATACCATCAGTTAATCTGTCTATTGCGTTTGGCTGATCGCCATCAGGAGAAAAGCCTGATTTTAATGGAAATTCAAACAATCTTGTTTACCAAATAAAGATTACATAAAAAAAATAAATAGAAGTAGAACTTTTTTAACTCTTCCACTTTATAGAACAACCAATAGATGGGTCAAAATCCTTTACGATTTTTTCATCTTTTAATACTTTTTGGATATTCTCCGTCATTATTGCTTTTGTTGAAGTTTTTTCAGGACTATCAGCATCATTTATTTTACCGTGGAAGACAAGCTTTTTTTCTTGATCTAAGAGATAAGGATCAGGTGTACAGACAGCTCCATATGTTTTTGCGATTTCTTGAGTTTCATCGATCAAATAGGGAAAAGTAATATTGTATTCCTTTGAAAACTTCTTCATATTATCAAATCCTTCTCCTTCGTAGTTAGGATCATTACTATTGATACCTACAATTTGAAGTTCATCATTATTGAATTTATATTGTAGGTCTATAATATCTCTAATTCTTGCCTTTACAAATGGGCAATGATTACTGATAAATATTATTAACAGAGTTTTACTATTAAAATCATTTAAAGAATAAAGTTTTCCGTCAATACCGATCAAATTGAAATCCGGAGCTTTTTCGCCTGTTTTCAACCTTTGAGAGGATTCAGTTTTTACCATATTTATTAAATTTTTATTCTCTCACATAAATCTTCGGCTTCTACTGTGTAATATGTATATACAAAGAATATTAAAACTAAAATTATAATTTCATGGCAAAAATTAATCTAATTGGACAAAAAATTTAACGCTATCCGGTAATGTATAGTTCGAAGTATAACCTTAGATAAGTGGCTTGTTCCTATGCGATTATTATTGGTTAAAATATCGAAATTAAAATAAAAAAAATTTGGGAATAATATTCCATATATATTTACCTTAATGATTTTCGTTATATGTAGAAAATGGAGATGATAATATCACAGGGATTTGCTTTCCAAAATTTTGTAAGTTTATACCTAGTGATAAAGAAATATGTATTTTTCTAATCCATAGCTATTCTTGAGCTAAAATCTCAACCGGACAAATTTTAACTAACGTTTTGAATTTATTTGCATCGTCTAAACTTCCTACTATCGTTCCATAATGCATAGGAATAGCCAATTTAGACGGTTTTATGAGATTATTTACAGCATCAGCTGCTTCATCTGCTGACATTACGTATACACCTGACACTGGGACGAGTGCAATATCAGGTTTAAACTCACTCATTTCAGGTATTTTATCAGTATCACCAGCATGATATATTTTTACCATTTTATCGAAGGAGAAGATAAAACCAATCTTTCTATCATCTTTTGGATGAAAATTTTTATTGGTATTATAAGCTGGAACGATTTCGATACTAACACCTCTTTCCTCAATTGTCTGTCCAGGTTCTACATTTTTAACATTTTTAAAGCCTTCCTGTTTTAATTTTTCAATACACTCGGAAGCTGCAATTATCATCGTCTTTTCATTTATTACATGTCTTAAATCTTCAATACTTAGATGATCAAAATGATTATGAGAGATCAATACTATTTCTGCATCATTTTTTTTATGATGTACTTCAGATATTTTATATGGATCAATATATACTACTTTATTATCAGCGGTAACTAATTTAAAACCATCATGTCCTAACCAATTAAATTCTATATTATTTACTTGCACATAAATAGTACTTTGCCTGAGAATTTAAAGTTGTTTATTTATTAAGGATTGATAATTAGTAATTTATTATTTCGTAATGAAAAGACCAGTATATTTGAAGATATTAATCTTTGAATGAGATTTTTATCCAAAGTTACAACTGCACATTTATTATTAATTGCATAATCTATAATGCTATCATCTGTATAGTTCGATTTAGTTGTATGGACAATTTCAAATTCTTTTGTTACCTCAAGAGCCGTTTTTGCAATTTGAGATCGTTTATAGGATCTTTTTTTGGCATGAATCTTTAGTTCATCTATTACTACATCTGGGATTTGAAAATTGATTTTTCCGTAACGTATTACAATACTATCTAACAGCTTGATGGGTTTTGTGACTAGAACCATTAAGAAGCTAGTGTCACAAAGGATATTCATTAACATTCCTCGATAACTCAATTGGTGTACTTACTAGTAAAGTCAGAAAAGTTGAAAAATAGAAAAAAAGGAAATTTTATTTTGAAATATATTACTTTTCGTAGCCTATTCTATCTGCTAATTTTACCACTTCTCTACCCTTATTAGTCAGAGCGTTATATATTCTTGGTTTACCTCGACCTCTGGATTTCTCTTTTTTTACCTTTCTTTCAATCAAACCTAAATTTGTAGCTCGTTTCATTAAGGACTGTCCATATCCCCAACTTCCCATCGTAATAAGTAATTCTCTTGTGTGCAATTCTTTGTTCTTCTTTAATACTCTCAATAAAGGAATAAGAGGACGTTCGTTTATGAGAACTTTAAGGATATTTAATTCTACAGTTATAGGAACTGATTTTGTTTCTTTTATTTCCTTAGCTGGTTTAATAATAATTTCTTTCGGTTCCTTGGGAGTTTCTTTTTTTGGTTTAGTATTTCTTCTTGCTGCCATTTTACTACCGATGTGACTATACAAAATACAAATATTTAATCATTTTGTTTCCTAATGGTTTTTATATCATTAAAAGCCATCTAATTGATAAATTACAGTCTATAATAATCTATAAATCTTTCTTTTTGTTCAAAATCTATGTTTTATTATAGAACAGTGTTTGAAGAACTTTTCTTTAATACTCATAAGATGATTCTCTTGGAGAGATAATTCTTATATCAACAAATAAATAATTGTAAAATAATTTATTAGATATATCGAATTTTTATCAAAGATTCAGAAAGCCTCTTTAAATGTTCATTTTAATTATAAAATATGTGTAGTAATATCAATTTATTATATGATTATACTGCGATAGTAATTTTAAGGTTAGATGTATCATATTTGACTTGTAATATAAAATCTATGAGATTTAGGACATTTAATAGATTATCCTAAGCATTAAAAATATATCCAACGGGCAATTAATTATAATTGTTTAATGAAAATTTTTTCAATCTAGAATATGTAAAACAAACAGAAAACAATTAAAGCGGTCAAAGGAGATGGTATCTTTATATTTTGATGTGACGTCTGGCAAACTAATAATTGATTAAATAATAAACGTATTAAATATAAATGAGTTTTTCACCAAAAATGACCTTTATCAGAACAAGTTAGCTCGGCTCCACAATTATTACACCTTAAGTGACAGACCTGAATAGCAACCATTTTTTTTTCACAAATGGGACAAGTTGTAATCTCTTTTTCTTGTTCTTTCTTCATTTTTAAATATAATGCTAAATCAAATTTTAACTTTTTTGCAAAAGGTTAATTAGTAATATTACTCGTAGGTTATTTATTGGTTAATTTTAAAATAGTTATTTCGGATAAATTAGGTAAAAGCTTATCACATGAACTTAAAGATAAAGATGCTCAACCATTTTTAGGTTCAAAAATAGGTGACACATTTGATTCTTCTCTGGTAGGATTAGCAGGGGGTAAATTACAAATAACTGGTGGTAGTGATAAATCTGGTACTCCTATGAGATCTGATCTACATGGTGGAGTCAAAAAATATGTTTTATTACACACTGGAGTAGGTATGCGTGATTCCACTGAAGGAAAAAGAGTCAGAAAATTAATAAGGGGAAATATGATTACAGAGGAAATTTATCAACTGAACTGTATTTTAGATGGCGTTAACATAGTTAAATCTCAACCAGAAAATATAGAAACTAGTAATATTGATTCCACAAAATAATGAGTTTTTAAAAGTAGTTATCAATTACCTTAATATCCCTCAATAATTCTTTATTCGCTGTTGCATTGGAAAGATACTCTTCCTGATTGGTATGTTCGTGAATACGGATATCAGCCTAATGTAAATATAGGCACAGCAGGACATGTTGATCATGGGAAAACCACTTTAATTGAAGCTATAACCGGAATTTGGACTAGTGCTCATAGCGAAGAACTAAGGAGGGGTATAACTATAAAGGTAGGATACGCTGACGCTGCTTTTTACAAATGCAAGTCTTGTCCCTCTCCAGAATGTTACTCCACCAAGCCACAATGTAATAACTGTGGACAAGAAAGTGAACTTTCGAGAGTAGCTAGTTTTGTTGATTCACCAGGTCATGAAAGTTTAATGGCCAATATGTTATCAGGGGCTGCTCTTATGGATGGCGCGATTCTTGTTGTTGCTGCCAATGAAGCAGTACCTCGCCCACAAACTCGCGAACATATGTTGGCTCTAGAAGTACTAGGAATTAAACAGATTGTAATTGTCCAAAACAAGGTAGATCTCACAGAAAAAGATGAAGCAGTAAAAAATTATGAGCAAATAAAAGATTTTGTTGATAATAGTGTAGCCAAAAATGCTCCAATTATACCAGTTTCTGCTCAACACAATCTAAATATTGATATATTAATTGAAGCCATAGAGAAAAATATCCATACACCTCAGAGAAATAGGCAAACATTTCCAATAATGCATGTTTTGCGTTCTTTTGATATTAACAAGCCAGGAATGCCGGTCGGTTCGATTCATGGGGGTGCTATTGGTGGAGCTTTAATTCAAGGAGAATTTAACTTGGGTGATGAAATTGAAATGAGACCTGGTAATATTAATAGCAAAGGGAAATATTCTCCTATTTATTCTAAAATTTCTAGTCTAGGAACAGGTGCAGGTTTAGTGAATAATGTAAAACCTGGTGGACTAGTGTCGATTGGGACAATTTTAGATCCATCTTTAGTAAAGAGTGATTCACTTATCGGTTCTGTAGTTGGTAAGCCAGGAACATTACCTCAAGATATCTATGATGTTTCAATCGATACAGATCTTTTCGAAAGTGCAGTTGGAACTCAGGAACCGGTGAAAGTTGAACCAATTAAAAAGAATGAAAATCTCAGAATAAATATAGGCACTTTAGCTACTACGGCATTAGTTACAAATACTAAAGATGATAAAATTGAAATCAACCTAAAAAAACCAGTCTGTATTATACAGAGCAGCCGAGTTGCTTTAAGCAGAAAGATTGGGGAAAGATGGCGTCTTATAGGTTCTGGCATAACGAAATAGCTTTAATTGGAAAATTTCTCATTCTAACAACTAATATGAATAAGGATTTTTATCCCAATTATTGTGAAATTCTATACCCATATTAAGTGCCTTTTCTTTCATTATTTCTATATACTCTTCATATGGAATTTTTGTTAAACAATAAGAACAATTAACTTCTGTCATTTCATCATTAACTTCTGCTTTTTTTTCACATTTAGGACACTTAGCTTCCAACATATTATTAAAAAATCCTTTATTTCTTAAAAATGTTTTTAAAGATTTTCATTAAATAAGTGTCTATTTAAAATTACTAAAATATAAAGATTTATTAAAAATAATTAAATGACTCCTGCTTCTCTAAGTTTCTTTGGTAAATATTGTTCAGCTAAGTATTTAAAGCCATGCTTAAAAAAAGCATCTAATTCACATTTTTCTTTCTTTTTCAGAAATAAATTTAATTCTTTTTGCCATTGTTTTCCTTGCAACCATGGTTTCTTCTTCATGTCATTTGCTCTATTGATATCTTCAGCAGTAACTGAGAGTCTGGCTACTTCTGGGATATTGTAATCATAAATGTCGGAAAACATCATACCTAATACTTTTACATTCGGCGCTACAAGTCTGTCGCTATCATAACTTAGAGACTCACTTCCAATTTTATAGCGTAACGCTATCCCTAAACCCCATGGATCGGCATCAGCAAATATTACTACAGGTTTTTTCCATTTCTCATTTAAGGTTTTTACCATCATCCTTGTTGCCCTATCTGGTTCTCCTGAACCCGTCATAAGTATAGCATTATATTTTTGAATGAATCCAGATTTTCGTATATTATTTAAAACAGTATCTTTTTCTACCACCATAACGAGGTCTGCTTTAACGTCTACAATTTCTACATCCGATATATTCGTTGGAATTAACTGGGAAGTTGCCCTACTTCCAAGACTACAATCAATAATATCACCACCAACATTTAGAGTGATGGGACCGGATATCATACCTTTTGGCTTTGAAGTTACTGAAAACTCTTCTCGGGGAATTCCAGTAATTAATTCTACTGCTTTAATAGCATCATCGGAATCTTCCTGACTTCTCCAAAACTTTTCTTTATTTTTTTCATCACCCACAGTACTTAAGGTTGCATAATACATACCTCTAATAGTACTCTCCATCTCTTCATCGACTAACTTTCGAATTGCATTAGCCATAACCAAATATTGAGAAAATGTTGGAATTTTTTTTGTAGAATTAGGGCTTACTATAACCTTTTTATCACCTAACGTTAGCATTTTCTTTTTTTCTGACCAAAAAGTATTATCATATCCTATTTTTGAGACTTCTAAAGCAGGCATTTTTTTTTCAATCAATACATCATTTGAAATCTCTTTCATTAGAGTCTGAATTTTTTTGATAATTTCTTTATGCCTTTTATTTTTAGTAGACAATAAATTTATCTCCTGTTAAAGTCATCAAGAGTTAATTTTTCTATTTTTCTATTTCTCAGAACTTTTTGAGATAAATTCTGGGGGATGTCTTTCTCTTTTATCATTATATTTTTATTTTCTGTTTTATTATTTTTTTCTCTAGCTGACATCATCTGTTTCTTGCTAACATTTGTTTCGCCATTATCCTTAATACTTATCGCAGTAGGTATTATCTCTTTTTTTACGTGCTTTTCGGCTATATCAATAAATAGTTCTGAAAGCCTATTACGATCAACTTTGATCGAATCAGAAACAGCATCTACAATCAATGGAATATAATATTTGTATAACTTTAATCTATTTTCATCATCTTTGATTTTTAAATCTCGACGTATCTGTGCACTAACTCTTCTATAAAGGTCAGATAAACAGAATTTCATGTATTTTTTCATTTCGCCTTCAGATGCTATACTTTCTTTTCCTGCGCTTTTATAGGGTATTTTTGTAGAACATATATGAAAAAATATATGAAGAGGAAGAAGTTCTACCGCTCTATCTGATTTGCTATTTTGATTATTTGCAAACTGTTCTTTTGCTTCCTTTTTCGTGATACCCATTTTATTAATTCCAACTTCAGATACTACCTCCCTTGCAACATCTGAGCCCTCATCATACAATAACGGAATCTTGTTAGCAAATCTGTATAATTTGAAGGAATTTATATCTCCTCCATAGGCAATTCCACATTCTATAATGGTTGGTCTATTATTAATTACAATAGATCGTGAGGAGTAAGAAGTAAGAGATGGTTTTAATACTCTAACATTTTGATTATGTCCATCTTCACTAGGATTTACAGATTTAACCTGATCTTTAGCGTTAACAATAACATATTCAGCCATCATCCCTGTAGTTAATATCTTTTCACCGATTGGACTCAAATGGTCAGTATGAGGAGACTGAAATTTCATCTGTTTACATACATTCACTATTTTGATGAGGTCACTTTCTGAAAAAAGATTAGATGATTTGTTACCTATCTCAGAGATACGTATGATTTCACGAGCCTTTTCAAGAGAAAGTTTTTGAAAGGAACTAGATAAAACGCTTTGAATAGAAGTTTTTTGATTTGAAAAGTTTAAAATTGCCTTTTTTAACGTTTGCAAGTCCATATCAGCTGGATGAGGAAGTACTTCTTTTGCAGGTTCAGGCATTATATCGGTTCTTCTTTTAAAGATTATTTTTCCATCATCATTTTCAAAAATTAACTCGGAATATGGATTTACTATGCTAGTTTGAGAAATGTAATCATAAATTTTATTTTTGGTTATATGAGATAATCTTGCTCTCAAGGTTGCAACAATTTTAAAACCATGTTTGTCCTTGATCACATTTTCTGTTTTTGTTACAATTTTTTTGTTTAAAACTATAGGTTTATTTGTTGTAATATCAGTTCGTAATTCATAATAATATTCTATGTCTTCATCTATAGATTTTGACCATACCTTTATGGGTTTATCTGTATCCTTTGTGGAAAATGCCGCTATCATTTTAAGTCCTACTCCAAATAATCCTCTTTGTTGTTTTTCCACATATTTACCAGATGTTAGAAAAGAACAGACAGCAACAGGTACCTTTTCAGAATTGATCCCTACACCGTTATCTTGACAGGAGATAGTCCAAAGATCATTTTCGATATCAATTTGCCGTATTGATACCGAAATATTGGGAAGTATATGATGAACCTCGCATGAATCTAACGAATTCTCAATCAACTCTCTTAGTGCCATGTACAAAATACGTTCCCCTGTAAATCCAGCTAAAGCAGAGTTGTCTACAAAAAATTCTGATTCAGCTTTTTTATTATATTTTATTTTAGGATTATTGTTAAGAGTATGATGAGAAATATTACCTGAGCCTTTCTTTTTATATCTCAGTTCTAATTTGGAATTTATTTTCACAGGAGATGACTTCTATAAAATATAAAATAACTAAATTTATCTTTTAGGATTAAGAATATAGTCTTTAAAGGATATTATATTTGTGATCCATAGGGGGTAGTAGAAAATTTAAGCTCCTTTAACGATGCAAAATTCACTTCAATTAAAAATCTTTTTCCATGTTTATGAATAACCACAAAATCTGAACCTATTCCTATGATTTCTCCCCCAACAATTTTTTTATTGTTGTTCATCGTCTTTTTAACGGAATGTATTAAACGCTTATAATTTTTCCTAATTATATTATGTCGATGATTGGGAAAAAATTATTTGATCGTAATTCTTTATCATTTCTTGGTCTATAACTCCTTGTACTACAAATTCTCTTCCGTCAGATAATTTAATATCTATTGCTATTGCACTATAAGGTATCTCAAATTTTTCTATTATATTCTCATCCTTAGTATCATATATTTTTTCAATTGTTCTATTATCAATCTTAAATGCACTTATTTGAGCTATTTTACGATGTCCAGAACCACCTCCCCTCCCTCCAGCAGATCCTTTTGATTCTTCTACTAATAGAATAAAAACCTGGTTATAAGAAGAAAGATCTGATAAATCTAGATAATCGTACATTACTAACAGCTTTCTTTGGGCACCCATGATGAGTGTTTCTAATTCGTTCATAACTTGTTATAAGGAGATAATAGAAAAAGATGCCAATATTTATTTAGTGTCTTTTCTCTGCTCTATTATAACTTTTTGAACCTTTGCGTCTTCAAAATCGATTGGTTGGTCAGACGATTTATTTGTAGGAAGAGCTTCTATTTTATCGACTATGTCTATTCCATCAATGACTCTTCCAAAAACAGTATATTGATTGTCTAAGAACCTTGAATCTTTGGTAACTATAAAAAATTGTGAACCTGCGCTATTAGGATCAGCGGTTCTAGCCATAGAGACTATTCCTCTTTCATGTGGAATATCGTTAAATTCAGCGTCAAGAGTGAAACCAGGTCCTCCAGTACCCCACCGATCTTTTTGGGTTGTATTCTTTGTAGATGGATCTCCTCCTTGTATAACAAAATCTTTTACTATTCGGTGAAAAATAGTTCCATCATAAAAACCTGTTTTTGAAAGATTTAGAAAACTGTTAACATGTTTTGGAGCGGCTTGTGGAAATAACTCTAACGTTATGTTTCCAAGAGACGTTTCTAAAATCGCGACATTATCTGATGGTGTCATATTTGCCTTAGTCATATTTTGAGCTCTTTCATTTGTTGTATTTGATTCTTTGTCTTTAGTTACATTATCATTTTTACTCAAGTCTATTTCAACCGGATTTGGTTTGTAATTTTTATTAACTTGATATAGGAGTACCCCAAAAACAATGTCCTCATTATCATTTTCAAAACTGGGAGAAGCATAGACCAGTTTAAACGGTAGGTCCATTGTCGAGTTTACTGGATATTTTATATCTTTAAGATTTAGTGCGACTGTTCCACTTGAATATTCTGGTTGGATATTTGTTAACATCCCATTACCAAACGATGCGTATGATATAGGAGTAAAAGGAATTAACTTTCCAAGCAGAGTATTATTCCAGAAATTCGAATTAGGAGTAAACCCATCGTCTTCTACATAATCTCTTTCAGTAAAACCACCTATCTTCATGAACCATTGTTTTTTACTCTCATCTCCTCCACTTCCCAAAGTGTAAAATGAATTTCCATTGGGCCCATTATGTCTGTCTGCTACGATATATACTAGGACATAATCTGCCTTTAAATCGTGGGCAATTTGAGTAGCTGTTTCTTGTTCACTCATTAACATTTTAGCTATAGTTTGTATTCTTGTTTGATTGATTGTGGCATTATCAGCTAAGGTTGTTTTATTTCCTAATGTAGTTATCCAATATCCGTAATCCCACCATGAAGCTATTACCGAGTCCTTGGGTGTGTTGTCAGCAATCCAATCTAATGCATCTACCCAATCCTCTACTTGCATTCTGAAACCTGTTGCTCCATTTACTATCGATGGAGGAATATCTGCAGAGCTTATCCAATTAAAATTCTTTGGGTATATCACTCCATTATAATCAATCAGAGGAAGAGAAACTAAAAACACAATCATTGCTACGAATGATATTTTGACCAGAGGTTTTACGTCTGGTAAAATCTTACCTTCTTTGATATTTTTCCTAAATTCCTTTTCCTTTATCTTGTTCTGATTTTCAACCCTGTTTTGTAGAATGCTCCTTGTTAATTCAAAAAGCCCAATAGAGGCAAGTATTACAATTGCTATTGACGAATAAACCATTAGTCTTGCAAAAGTGGCACTAACATACAGTCCAGTTATCCCTATTATTAAAGCAAAAACCGTCATATCTGTTCTTTTGGAAAATGAAACCCAAACCCCAAATCCTGCAAAGATAAGTAATATCGAGTAATCTGTAACATAATCGATGACAGTCGGTGTAGAATGCTCAGCAACTGATTCAACCAAGGGATTATGGGAAGATAAAAAGGGATTTACCGCAACAAGATACCGAAATGACGAGGGTTGATAAGCTCCTACTATAAATATACTAGCTGTTAGTAAAATAAATATTCCAAGAGCTGCTACAAGATTTCGATTAGCTTTTAGAGCAGAACTTTTTGTATTAATAATAGTCCCAACAATTGCAAAGATCGTTCCAACAATTAGAGCTATCCCAGGAAGGCCTATAACGAATGATATACCTGGACGCGGAAACGAGCCTGCTGTTACGAGAGTCATTACGGTAAAAGTAATGATTCCATAAAGGAAGATAGAATCCTTTCTAAGAAAAGGTAATGCAAAAAAGAAAAGAGCCAAAGGAATACTAAAATACTGAATTCCACCCCATGAAGAATTGGCAAATCCCAGAATTAATCCTCCGCCTGCTGCGGTTAGAATGGTTCGTTTAATATTCTTGCTCTTTATTGAAGAGAGAAACAAATAGACAGATAAGAGTCCTAAGAAAAGCCCCAAAGGCTCTGACTTAAACCAGCCCAAATTGCCTCGCTGAATTATCGCAGGCATGAAAGCGAACAATAAACCTGCGAACATTCCAGCTGTAGTACCAGCTATATTTCGTACAAGACCAAAAATAACTATAGTAGTAAGAGATCCGATTATTACAGGAAACATTATAACAAAATCCAAAAGGGAACTGCCAAAACCAAATATTTTATAAGTGGTTGCCGCTATTAGATGAAGAGCAACTTGGGAAGTAGTGGGAACAAACCTACCTTCAGGATACCAAGATTCATAGTCATGCCAATTTAAATATGCATTAAACCCGTTGTCTATAATATATTTAGTAGCTCTGTAATCA
>DASQLB010000235.1:0-2649 GCA_035630235.1 Nitrososphaeraceae archaeon
AGTCCTTTTCAAGAAAGATATAGAAGAAAAAGTAAAACAAATGTTATTCAATGGAAAAATGACCCACATGAATTTGAAATATGGTGTAATGGAAAAACAGGTTTTCCAATTGTAGATGCAGGAATGAGAGAACTAAATGAAACTGGCTATATGCATAATAGAGTAAGACTAATCACTGCTTCCTTTTTGGTAAAAGATTTACATATTGACTGGCGATATGGAGAAAGATATTTTGCATTAAAACTTGTTGATTATGATCCCTCTATTAATAATGGTAATTGGCAATGGGTGGCTTCAACTGGATGTGATGCTCAACCCTTTTTCAGAATCTTTAATCCATGGTTACAACAAAAAAAGTTTGATCCAAATTGTAATTACATAAAAAAATGGATTCCAGAACTTCAAGGCACTCCTGTAAATTTAATACATGAATGGTATAATACAGTTAATTCGACAATTGACAAATCTACTAAACTCTCTCAAATTGAAAATTATCCTAGACCAATAGTGGAACACCAAAAAGAAATTATAGTTACAAGAGAGTTATACAATTTGATTAATTAGCATAATAAATTAAAACCTATTTTTGCTTATGCTGTTTTGCAGGGGCTACATTATGTCTTAGTATAACTATTTATTATTTCAACATACTTCTCTCATTTCTTTATTTTTTTCTCTCATTTCTTTATTTTTTATCTCGGGATTTGAGACGTATGAACCAACATCTATACAATTTTTTATATTCGCCGGGAGTGGGACTCGAACCTCGAAGGGGTAGTTCGGGGTTTATAGTGTTTGATTTTATTTTAAGAAAATTTAATTAGATCTTACCAGAGTGAATTAGACAAATACTTTAATTCTATTTAAAACTGTCTAAAATTCTCGATATTCTATTGATGCTCGATAATTTTTTGTGAAATTATCATTAGGGATGTTTAGTTGAGTGGTATTAGGGATGTTTAGTTGAGTGGTCATTGATTTAACTTTAGTTATTATACAAAAATTGTATTTTTATTCCATCGAAATCATAAGCATAGAAAGATGAAGGAAATTGATTATCACCTTCAATCAAGTGAGCATCATCAATATTTATTTTAAATTCTAAAAGGCGATCCTTTAGCAAAAATAAATCATTTCGACTATGTAAATTTATTGCATAATGATCTAATCCTGGTTTATTTTTATTGCTATATGCAGGAGGAATACTTTCGCCAAGCCAATTGTTGGTAGCAATATGATGATGATATCGATTTGCAGCAAAGAAGTATGCACCAGGATAAGTAGCAGTATGATTTAGTTCTAAAATATCATGATAGAATTTTTTTGCTTTGGCGAGATTCGACACATGTAAATGAACATGGCCATTTGATGTTTTAGCAGGAAGCTCATTCCATTCATTATCTAAATCAACAGCTTCTTTCAATAAATCTTTTACATTTAATGGTTCAGTAACCATATGTACTGTATGATCTTTCCATTTCCATTCTGAAGGATCTCTATCTCTATAAACTTCAATTCCATTAAAGTCAGGATCATGTATGTATATTGATTCTGATACTGCATGATCTGCCATACCTTCATAATATTCAGAATTAAGATTCTTTTGTATATGTTTAAGAAAATATCCTAAATATCTTCTTTCTGGTAATAAAATAGCAAAATGATATAGCCCTGCTACTCTTGATCTATGTTGAAAGGTGTAAGAAATAGTACTATCTTTTATTTCAGATTTTATTTCGGATAACACAACTAAGAACATAGATGAATCTTTATTATTCGATGAAGATGATGAAGATGATAGAAATGCAGTCTTATCTTCTTGTCTTACTATCTTGAATCCAAGAATCGACCTATAAAAATGAAGAGATCTTTCTAAATTTGATACTTTAAGATGTACATGGTCTATCTTCAGATTAGGATTAATCAATATATGAATATAATATTTTAGGTATTTAAGGTAAAATAATCTACAAGGAATAAATATAGACTTAATTATAAAATAAATTATAATTTATTGAATATTAAAAATGGAAAGAATATCCTACTATTTGGTATAGCAGAGCTTATTCATTCTACAAACCTTGATATCATATTCGATTTCACCGCTATTAATCTGTTCTAATTTCTTTATCATTTTTTGCAAACTTATTTTTAAATAACTATCAATAATTTATTTAACAAAAAATCTCTACTAAAGTCACATCGTATTATATTGCATCCAGTTATTTTACTCTTAAATAAGATCAAATAAAAGGAATCATATTTCACTAAAGTAGCTATCTTACTTTATCCAAAGATTCAAAATCCACTGATTACCTTTTTAATTTTTTTATTGCCTGTTATAAGTTGTTGAGCAAATATCAAACAAGTTACTAAATAAATTATTAAATTATAAATCTCATTACAATTTCTAGATAGTAAACAATAAAAAAGTGTTCTTTTTTTGATTATAACAGGGATTATGGCAATAAATACCAATATTGAAGATACAAAAATATTATATAAAGTGAAGACAGAAACTTATTTACAATTTTTTCATCATCATTATTATTATCACAGGATTAGAGGTTTGTGAAAGTATCAATATTATCTGTGGTAACTATTATTGTATTGCAATGTGCTTGTTATTTATCTTGTTTTTTGCTCTGT
>DASQLB010000236.1:0-2386 GCA_035630235.1 Nitrososphaeraceae archaeon
TTCTGATGAATTAACTAAATTAGAAAATAATATTTTAAATTTTGCATTCTTTTTGCTTATATGTAAGAAGAAAGGAATAGCTAAAGAATTTGAGAATATAGTAGACAAGATTTGGTTAATAAATTCAGATGTACAAATATATCTTCATCCTGAAGCAGTACGATATAATTTAAGTTATGAATATGGAAAAGATGATTGGAGGAAATATTTGAAACTATATAGACAAAAAATAGAAGAATTGAAAAATAATAAAAAACAAAAACTTAGTGATTTTATTGAGAACTTAAACATTTGAGACTTTTCTCACCAACTTTTTTGGTTATACACAAGATAAATTCGGATATCAACTCATTTACATCATAATACTTTGTAAATTAATAACCATACAAAGATAATGATGAGTTGAACATAAACAGTTAGGTGGTGTTGTTGTTGTTAACTTTAGCTATGCTCAAATCTTTTGTCTCTACTTTTTTACAAGCGTATTATTATATAGATTATAGAATATTTAGAAATTGGATCACATAGTTAACCAATAACTAATAATAAATTGCCATAGCCTGAACTGGTAGAAGTTTCTTCATGTTTCAGACTATGACGAATTGCCTATCCGTCTGGGAAAGGACTTGAGACGAGTATATTGTAATGTTCAAAACAAGCTAATAATATTTATCAGTTTTACAAATTCTCATTCTATGTTCTGAAATTAACATCTTCGTCAAATTAACCATCTTTGTTAATTTTAGCAAAAAAATGCTTATTATTAATTGCCAAGTAATATGCAAATCAAGGAGAGCATGGTGATGGCGAGTCAAATATTGATACGTCAAAACAACAACCAACCTCCCCCCCGTAATATTATGGATAAAATTATACAGATTTGAATATACACGGCACAAACTTTTAAAATCTTTCTAATTTTTGTAGATATATCTTAATTATTATTATGAAAATAGATTAGCAAACTGTTATTATTTATTTCATTACTTTCTTTTTATCTAGAAGTTAATTAAGAAAAGTGATATGTGATTTATTGCTATGATTTTGATAAAGTTTGTTTTTCCTCTTTATTATTTTTTTCTTATTTATTATTTAAATCTAGCAATAGATATTGCTAATGTGACAGATTAATTAAAAAATTATAAAATGAAGAACTATTAACTATTGATTCTTATCATTATTTACATTATGAATGGGGGTCGAATTTTATTATTTTACAATTTGTGCAATAAAGATTACCTTCTTTATCAATTACTTCTAGTTTTCCATGACATCTAGTACATACGAGACGCTGTTGGTTGGCTAGTCTCTTTTTTATCATATTGATGACAAATGGAATAACAAATGAAATTATTGCATAAGCTAGTATTCTCATTAATAGAACAACAAATGGAATAACAAAAGTAGTTAGAATATATGATATTAATCGCTTTAGTAGACCATTATTTGATTTAGAGGGATTCCTATATTTTTTCATATTTTTAATATACACATATATTAGAAATAGGTTATATTAACAAATTTTTATTTATTGTAATTATTGGTTTCTATATAATATATTATAAAGTTGATTTATACATATAAAAGCACGGATTCCTGATATATATTACAATTTTATTCATCATCTGCTACTTTTGTAACTCAGCTTCTAGAATACTGAAATTAGTATCCCCTACAATAAGAATTGCAGGTTTATCAGTTAAATGGCTATTATATATAGATAAAAGAGTTTCTCGTTGGGGTAAAAATTATACTTTGAAAACCCATTTAATGTATTTATTTCGTTGATAACTACAAAGTTAGTCTCTTGGAATAGAGTCTTTCGGTTCTGCTGCGCTTAAAGCAAATAAAAATGCTATGAGCAGATTGTCATAATTAAATTCAATATCGTAAATATGAGATAATTCTATTACTTTTTATGACTGTTAACCTACAATTATATTTGTAATGATGTTAATTTTGTATGCAATACAACGCTGACTCACTCAGGACAATGAGTTGTTTATGACACCATATTTTTTGCTCCATGAACTATTTTATCTATAATGTTAGTAATATACCTCTCCATATTCTAACTAATACACCAAAATTATCGATATGTGAATGAGTAGATACAGAAACGAATCCAAAATGAGATTCAAATCAATAATGAAGATTCCTCAAAACATAATGCTCTATTGGGACTAACCTTGGTTGCGATTGTGATGATGGTAGAGAATAGATGACCAAGCAAATGATAAGATAAATCAGAGTTTACAAAGCTGCTTAACTATTAAAACAAAAACTACAATCAGTATAAATAAGAGGTATAACAAATAAATTAAAAGATTTGCAAAAATTCTTTTTATTTTTTATATCTATTCACATGTTTTTCATTCCAATGAGT
>DASQLB010000237.1:0-2486 GCA_035630235.1 Nitrososphaeraceae archaeon
GCATCAACTTTGGGAGGAAGTGGGGGAGGTCATGATAAAGCATGTGGAGCTGTAATTCCTAAAGATTCATTCGATAAATTTGTTGAATTGTTAGATACAAAAACCTCAGGGTATATCGCTGTCAATTAATAATTCTAAAATAATACTTGTTTCATTCCCATAATTTGATAATAATTTATATTTACAGTATTATCATTATTGTATCATCATCACTGAACTAAAGTAAATGTGTTAATAATTTCCCTAATGGTTTCTTTTATATTCATATAAATCAAATTAGAATTATAATATAATAAAAATGAGTATAAAATGCTAAAATATCAAATACTTATAATTTCGTCTACTTTTGAGATTACTATAATTCCTCCAGCTCCGCCTGATTTATCAATTTTTGCAGAATCTTTCATTATTGACACTACTTCTTCTACTTTATCTTCAGTAACTATTGTTTCTACTGTTCTTCTATTGGAGTAGGGCATTGTAAGGATATCTCCATGTCTACCGTATCTGATTTGATATTTTTCCCCCTTTCCTATTCCTTTTGATTCATAGAATGTGGCAGGTATTCCAAGTTTATTTAAAGCAGCTAAAACTTCATCTTGTTTTTCTTCTCTTATAAAAGCCTCAATTCGTATCAATTGAGAATTGGTTTTATTTCCATTTTTCTCCGACAACTTAGTATCAAATAATACTGAAAGGACCTTTTTTTTAAAGTTATGTTTTTATTAAACAAATAAATTTTCAGTTTAACAAACTAAAAAGAAAAACTTATAATATTTATAACTTTTAAAATAAAAATTAAAAAAACTTCCAATAATCTTTATTTTTTTATATTTCATCCGGTAGAATAATATGGAAAATCATTAATAATTAAATAAATATAATATGTTGTTCAATATCCTTTATTATCATGAACTTATTTTATGATGATATTTCTGAATCTCTCTCATTTGAAATTCCTAAAAGTAAAAATTCTTTCCCAAAAGCAATGTTGAATTTTGAAAAATTTGAAATTGGAGAAAGTTACGTTACATCTAAGATAAAAAATAAAAAAAATGATATATTTGTAGTAAATATTCAGGGTGGTAGTCCAGGAATAGACATCTCATCTTCACTTTTTAATTTTACTGAGATTCCCAAATTAGCATATTTACGTACAATGATTGACAATACGATTCTAGTTAGAAAACTACCAGTTCTTGGAGTTAAAGATTGGTTACTCATTTACGAAGATACTCTTTTTTTGTTAGCTGTAAAGGAAAAGTATGATGAATTAGAAATTCTTTGTGTTTTTTAAATATCATATAGATATTTTTCTTTTCTTAAAGTATTTGTTAGCAGTTATATCTTTATTATATAGATAAGATTTTAAGTCATGTCGTTCTCCACATTCTTGAAATGGGCTTAGCGCAGCTTGCTAAGGTTACTTTAATTCTTCCTAGGATGGAGTCATCAAAAGTTGCTAGTCAGCTCGCACAGTTTGAATGGTTTCATCCAATAAGTTCTAATTCTGATTATTCTGATCCTAATCTGGATGATTTACATTTACGTTCACAAAAACTCTTTCAAAGTATAGATGAAGTTGTACGTGAGTTAGGGATTAAAACAGAAATTGGAATTATGGATGCTCTTATTAAGGGTAAACCAAAAAATAAAACAGAATTACAAATCTCAGAAATTGAACAGTTAATATTGAAACTTGAGGGAGATTCAAAGTCTTTGGTAAATCAAACCGCAAAAATAATTAATGATAGAGATACTTTAAACAGGCAACTTGATGAATATACTACTTTAAAAGATGCTCTGAGTGTAGTATCTAATTTAAAGATCGATCTCTCTAAACTTAACAATAGTAAATTATTATATCAAAATATGTTTCTTATTAAAACTAAAGATTTCCCAGAGATACAACGTTCTCTTTCTGATGTCTCTCTTTTTACATTGAAATTAAACGATACTCATACAGCATTATTCATCTTCGCTAACAAAGACGATTCTGATAAAATAGGTAAAATAATACGTAGTTTTGATACATCACAAATTGCTATACCTGATAATTTTTCTCAAAATCCGAGTGAAGCCTTCCTACATTTAACTTCAAAAATTAAAGAATTAACTACAAAGAAAAAAGAAATTGATTCTAATATTTTGAAGATAAGCAAAGAAAATAATTCAAAAATTCTTTATTTAAGAGAATCTTCACTAGTTGTACGTGAAATTCTAGAAACCTTAAGAAAACCTGCAGGGTTAAAGAATTTTGCTTTGATTCAAGGATACATACCTACTGTTATGGCTGATAGTTTCAAGAAATTACATGAAAGTTGGATAACTATATTCGAGCATAAAAAACATAATGATTTCCATGAAGTAGAAAAAGATCATGATCCTGATTCAGAACAGTCAAAAGATAATCAAGAACCTACATTATTTGCGAATGGTCGTTATTTTAGATCTTTTGAACCAATAACACTTACTCAAGGTCCACC
>DASQLB010000238.1:0-2215 GCA_035630235.1 Nitrososphaeraceae archaeon
GTAACAATGGACCAGAAAAATGTGGTGGTAGTTGGGACCAACTGTATACATGGGGAAGTCCAAAGAGTGTATTTACATGGGATCAATCAAATGTATCGTTCAAGTTCTTATCCGTAAGAGAGATTTTACCTCCAACACTATAATTTTTAGATTAGTTAATACGAGTTTTGAGCATATAATCATGATGTAAATAAAAGTTAGCGAAGAATAATTTTAATTCAAATTTAATATTTAATCCATATCAAATATAATTTGAGGTAAGGCCATGATAAAATATTGTTTATTACCGGCCATTTTCTAATATTCAAATAATTTTTCCTAGAAATTTTTCTGAATTGTTTTTTAATAAATTTGATATATCCTCAAAATCCATTCCTAAGGTATCGCCTATGCATTTAATAACGCTTAGAAGATGAGATATCGATGATGAAGGCAAATAGTTAAAACAGTTTGAATATTTTACTGGTCCATCAGTCTCTACTAATATTTTATCAATATTTGTCTTTTTTAAGAGAACCTTTTTATCCGTTGCGTACAACAGAACTGGCCCATAAGATACAAAAAGATTCAGATCCATAGCTTGTTTTAGATGTTTCTTATTTCCATTGAACCAATGTAATAAAGATCTTTTAATTTTATATGAAGGTAATATCTGTAATATGTCATCAATGGATTTTCTCGAATGAATTGAAATAGGTTTGTTGTATTTTTCAGCAAGTTCCAATAGAAGTTGGAATATCTTCTTTTGGGTGGAGTATTGTGTCTCATTTTGATTAATATATGTTGGATCCAACCCAATTTCTCCAATTCCATCTATGTATTTTAAATTAGATATAAAAAATTCTTTGAACTCTTCTAAATTCTCTTTAAGCGCAAATTCAGGATGAATTCCAATGAATTGAGTTATTACATCCTGTTGATTATTAAAAATTATTAAACTTTTTTTAGATGTTGTAAGATCAACAGTTACAGAACATGCCTTGATATTTAACGATCTTAACGAAGAAAGAATATGACTTGTATAATCTGAAAAGTGATCATCGGTTAAATGTATATGTGCATCAAAATATTTCATATGAAAATAAAATTTATGTTAACTTAAATAAGTTTGTAATTCTTGACCTTAAAAAAATTAAAATAATAAAGTATAATACTTGATTTTCTTTACTATATCACTACTTGAGTAATTTTACCTAATAGTGAAAAAATTAAAATTTTAATTATAAATTAATCATTTTTGATACTAATTTCATTTTTACCTGTTAATATGGTTACTAGCTTCTCAATGTTATTTATGTCTAATCAATGATTGAAGAATAGGCTGATAGGTCGTAGCTTTTGTTATTATTGTAACCTGGTATTTCACATCCCTTGATAAATCTTATGAAGAAAATGACCAAGAAATATTTAATATATCAAAGAATTTGCTGAAATTTACTTTTTTTATTCTATTAAACCAATTTATAAGATGAAAGAAACATCCTCAATTGTTAAAATACTATATTAAATGCAATCTAGCAAAGATTTCAGATTAACATATATTGAATAGCTCAAAGCTCAAAGTTTTAGTTCTATATTTAAATATCGATAAACGAGAGTCAATAATGGATTTCTTATAGAAGACAAACTCATGATATGAAATCTATTAATATCTTTGCTAATTTGTTATGCCTATGGTATCAAGATCTGTCTATTTCTATGGTTTATTAATAGCAGGAATAGTGTTTATTGCTATTGGAATTTTATCAATTTATTATTCAAATACTTCAGTAAAAGTAGATATCGATGGTATTATCAATCCAGATTCTGTTGACATTCTTTCTCCTAATATGGATAGAGGAGGTACTGCATTTATCTCGGTTACAGGATCTCTTTTTAATATGTCCATAACATACCCCAATAAAACCGATATTATTTTGACAGAATCTTCAACGGATTATTCATTCAATTTAACAGCCGATCAAGATGGAGAATATTTTATAGAAATTAATAATTTAGGAAACTCGGATATTTTAGTTGATGGTTACGCATTTACTAAAGGAAATAATTTATCTTTAATTGGCCAAATAATGTTAATAATTACTGGAATAGTCATAGCTGCTCTAGGTATTAGAACAAGACAATCGTAAGTTAAAAAATTTCTTTTTGATATGACTCCAAAAGTGATTGTGAAAAGATAATTGGCAATATAGAAATTAGACTCTTTAACTTAATA
>DASQLB010000239.1:0-2715 GCA_035630235.1 Nitrososphaeraceae archaeon
ATTTACTAGATTTGCAGTATTTAACAGGTAACTTGTAAAGTTATTTACAGCTACTGAGTGATTTTCTGCAATTTTTTGTGGATTATACAAGTCCCATACACCACTATTTCTGTCTACTTGTGATTGAAATGAGCCTATTACTTGTTTTTCTGCTTCGATAAAGTCAGAAGCAATATCTTTTATAGTTTTAATAGTTTGTTCTTGATACTCAGCAATACGTTGTATGTATCGTGGAATTTCTCGTGTGGCTTCGTCAGTTGTTCTTTTTACATTATGTAAGGTGTTGTCTAGTGTCTTGTTTATTGCATCTTGTTGTTGATTTAATGTGTTATTGTAGTCTATATTTGTTTTTGCACTAAAATTGGATGTATTAGTGTTGTCTGTGGGAAATTTAGTTGTATTCTTATCATTTATCTTTATTTCTTCTTTAGATGACATAATTAACCATATATTACTAATGTATTTAAAGTTAGGTAATAGTATATAGTGCATAATCATGGCCGATAGATATAATTTTAATCTAAATGTTGGTCAATATTAGTTCTTTCAACATTAAATCAATAATTGAAGTATGATAGTTAGTCAGAGAATTTCTGAAGAATAAAATTGTTGGTTATATTATATCTATTAACTTTAACCTTTTAATGGATCTTAGGGGAAGCATAAATTAGCATATGTAAATATATAATTAGTTGATAAATAATGCAGTTCCTAAAAACTAATAGAAGATAAAATACGTACTAATTTTACACAATCGATAAATGTCAATTCCATAATACAAATTTAAACATAGAATCTAAACAAAAAGAATATTTTGAAAAATTTAATGGAACAATTTCTTTTTATTACAATAATAGACGGAGTATAATCTAGTAGTTCATCCATTTAAAAGTTTACAAATAGATGCATAATCTAAATATTATGAAGACCATTTTAAAAATAAAATGATAAAAAGAAGACTTCTTTTTTGAAAATCCAAAAGATGTTTCTATATGTTCTGGATTATATTTTAGTAAATCCAATCATAATAGTCTATTATAGAATCGTATAGAATTATATCCTAAAGAACATATCAAATATTGTAGTAGTGCAACTATCAAAGAAAAAAATAATTTTTATTAATTAGTTGCATTGTGATGCCGTTCAAAAAACGATTCGGTAGTTGGTTTATAGAATTCGTGAGCTGAGATTACGATAGAGTGAGGACCTTCTAGTGTTATTGGATCATCACCTACGTATTGTAAAATAAGATCTGTTATTGGGTCTCCAAATCCAAATTGTCCATGATAGACACACATCTTGCCAGGCTTCGATATTTGTTCCAAATATCCTAGAGGCAAAACAAACAAGTCAGGAGCGCGTCCTACAAGAATGTCGAAAATTGGGTCAAGAGGATTATCGGGATTACATGGTAAATTAACCGCTATATGGCCTTTTGATCCAAATGGTGTGGAATCATAGAGTAAAATAAATTCGCCTTGAGTCAAATTTATTCCATTGAGCAAAATATTTGTAGACGTTGTACTTATATCACCATGATGAACATAATCTAGACTTTTTGATATCAAATCCTGTAGTTCTGTTTGATCAGTAGGCAATTGTTGAGAAAATGCTGAAAAATCTTCATCATTTATAGATATTACTCCCAGTATTAATGTCAGAGTAATTGAAAGTGAAATTATTGGATATACATTTTGTTTAATACCCATCATTTAGATAAAAACACTAGTATATTTAATCTTACTTTTAATATAGGTTATAATAGTTATTTTTTAAACGCTATATTCTATAGCTTAGAATTTAGTAAATCAATGCAGAATTCAGACTCCATGATCACAAGTAATAGTTTACTAAATAACACAATAAAGAAGGTTTGATTATCGGTTCATGTTTACTATTTCATTTCTATTGCTAGTTTTTTATCTAATCTTTTGATCTAATTTCATTCATTATAATCGGATTCTAAATATAGAAACCTAATACAATGTCAAATACAAAAAATGATGGTATTGCAAACATTGTAAGTTTTCAATTATTTAGGATCTTTTAACAATTGAATTTATAATCATATAGTTTATCAACCAACTTTTGAAATCATTATTTCAGAGAATTGAGTCCAATAGCTGACAGAGCCATGTTCTAAAATAGTTAAATACACCATTAGAAAATTTGTTTTATGAAAGGAAATCTTCTATATACTACATAACGATTTTGCTTCATTATGTTATATATTAAATCGAAATAATGTTAATGGAATTCTCATTTCGATATTAATGGACGAGGTAAATAGGAGGTCGAACAAATCACAGACGTATATAGAACATTAAAAAATTTTTTCCTAAATATATGGTCAAATAAAGGTTCTGAGGATTACTAGTATGACATGTATTTAGAAGAGATAGATTAGGTTTTAATATATGGTAACCTATTTGTAGCATTCACAATCAATTTTTTGTTATATTATTAAAATATAATTATAGAATACGAGATCTGAATCTATAAAATTTAATAAGTATATTAAACTAAATTATTATTATCAATAAATTGTCTTAGTTTTAATTTGTACACTTAATAATAAGATAATACTTCTTGTCAAATCTTATTTTCAATATACACTATTTGCATTCTTTATATATCGGTCATCCAATATGTATCATATGAATAAATTTAATGATGATAAATGTTGTGATATGAGAGGATTATTCGGGTTTTTGA
>DASQLB010000240.1:0-6670 GCA_035630235.1 Nitrososphaeraceae archaeon
CACTTTCAAATTCTATAAAGCATACACAACATTTTATTGAATCATCAGTAAATTTGATATTTTTATTCCCTTTATTACTATGATGCCACATTTGTTTGTCTACTAATTATAATAACTAATAAAAGAGAAACACAGTTCATATTCTACATTTATCCTTTGAAATAGAGTATTTAGAATAGCATATTGCCCATTCTCCGGGTTTAGGAATTTTATCATTCAAGAAAGGATTTATTATCATTTTTTTCATTTTTTTCTCATTAATTTAGGACTAATAGACTATTCATTACTATACATTATCCTTAATTGAATTTAAAGAAATTGGTCTAATGAGAGACATAAAACGAAAAATATTAATTTTCGGCGCCTCAAAATTAATAATCTTACTACATTGATCAAAAAAACTAAATAGATTAAAAAAAGAAACAATATGCATCGGGATTCATTTATCTTATTTTTCACTCTTTTAACATTCATCATGTCAATACAACAAATTTTTATCTTTTTGTAAACCTTATTCTTTACTGGATTTAAGTTCTTTTAATCTCATATTCGAATTTTTGTTATACTATTCTACATTAGATAATAATGTATTTCTGACGAGTTTAATAAATGGTGTCAATTCTTCATTTAGATTTTTATCATTAGGAAGTGTATCAATCTTTCCAATCGTTATAGATAATTTCAATGGTATTAATTATTAACTTCTCCATCTTCTACTACAATATATCTTATCAAATCCAAGTATATGAATCTCCTATATAATGGGGTTAGTGTGATGTGAAACAAATTTGAAATAAAAGAGGATTCAAAGCTAATTGAATTTCTTATGTTAGCAAAAAATTACTTGTATTCCTTAAACTTGATTTTAAGTATTTCTCCTTCGTGTTTAATAATTGACTAGAGCAAGGTTAAAAAATTTGTGAAGTATAAAATTATTTAATTTATAAATAAGATATATTATTAACTTATTTATATTGATTTTAGAGGTTAAATTGTCATTATATTGAGTAAACTATCAGATATCGTGCAGTTTTCCATTAATGATATAAAATTATTGTTATTGGCACTAATTATATCCTCAATTATTTCATCAATCCTAGTTTATCTTTTAACTTCTACCTATAATCATGAACTACGGTTTATGTTTAGTAATTGGGTAATCGATATTAGTGCAGGATTAGCATTCATATTTTCCCTCCTTCTCATATTAAGAGAGAGAAAACGTAAAAGCGAAGGAAAAAAATATGTATCACTATTTATTGCAATATCACTTTGGTTTTCAGCCGAAATTGTATATACATATTATCAAAGTATATCAAGAATTGATGTACCATATCCTTCTTATGCAGATAGTTTATGGTTATTAGGCTATATTTTTATGGCTTATCATTTGTATTCATCTTTTTACTATTGGAATAAAAAGAAGAAATTTAGTGAAAGTTCAGTATTTATAATTACCATTTTTTCAGCACTACTAATACTTTTTTTGGTTCAGTCAAGTGCAATAACATATTCAAATGATATCAATTTAATATTAATTGCTATATTATATCACATAGCAGATGCGATAATATTAATACCAGCACTTGTTTTGTTATGGAACTTACGTCATGAAAAATTATTATATTTTCATAGAGCCTTGATATCCTTATTTGTAATATTGAATACATTTGCAAATGTTGGATATATTTTCACTTTTAATTCTGGAATAAATATTATTATAGAGTATGCATGGATTTGGGATTTGTTATATAATCTTTCTTATATTCTTCTTGCTGGAGCATTGTTTTGGTATGATAAGTTAATACAGGTATTAAATAAAAAAATAGACCAAAGTATCATATTAAATACAAAACAATTTCAATTTTTATTGGAAAAACAGAATAAAGCTGAAATAATACGAAATAATTCTTATTCATATATAGATAAAGAAAATATAAAAGATACAATAAATACTTTGATAACCAATGCAAAAACCGAAATCTCGTTATTAACATTCATTCACAAAAAACATAGTCATAATTTAATCATGAACTTAAATTCATTGTTGACTGATTCTAATATGAGTAATACTCTAAAAATACGAATTTTATTTAATAATATATTTAACTTAAAACTTTTGTTATCTACAAACCCTGCTAACTTGAACATACAGTATGTAAAGATAGGTAAAATATTCAGATCTGATATGATTATTTTTATAATAGATAACCAACATTTGCTTTTTATAGATTTGAAACAAGATATTGATCCTAATAATTTCTTGGCTACTTACTCAGCAAATAGTAATATTATACTTCAATTTTCTAGCTTCTTCGAGAACTTATCGAACCTCTCAGAATTAAGAGAACAATCACCTAAAATATAATGAAGGCCGTCGGGAGTAATACCGATAGCGGTTCTAAAAAGGGAGTCTATGGTAGAGATACCAGAATCTTGTATTTAGCTTTTATTATTATCAAATTATCTAAAAATTGATTTAACAATTCATGAATTTTTAAAAATATATTATGGATATAGTTGAGTTATCAAAGTAACAAAAGTAAGAGGTTCGTTGAGGCTCATGAGCTACATGTCCTCTAGTTTGGTTTTTCAGTCCAAAGAACTCCAAACAGAACCTTTAAAACTTAGACAACATTATTTAAATAAGTTATCATAAAGTATTATTTATTTTCTTTTGCTCTTATAATCAAAACAAAAACTAAAAAAATTAGTAGTTGTAATAAGATTTTTCTATCTTATTTATAAAGTTTAGATAGTTTTGAGCTGTTTCATTATAGTATTTTTGTGCAATTTCTATTGATTTGTTAAAGGTTTCTGCAGAGGCTAATGCAACATCATTTATTCGTCTTGTAGCGTTTACAGTATTGTCAGTCACATTTTGATTAGTCTTACGATACACATCTGTATATCGTTGTGGATAGAGATAATTGTTCCAGTAAGATTTGGATGTATCATCTATAAATTTTGAAAATACTTATTGAAGTATTAGCAAAATTCTTTTGTAATACTATAGTGTTGTTTGTAATTGATTGAATTGAGTTAATAGTTTCTTGTTGATATTGTTTGATGTATCAATACTTTTATCAATAATCGCTTTGTTCGTCTGTTGATATTCATTAACACTATTAGTGACTTTATTGGTTGTATCTGATATATTGGATGTTGTATTTTCTATTTGTTGTCTTTGTTGTCCAATAATTTACTTGTTTCTTCTTTGGTAATGTTAGTTTGTTTTTTAATTTCGTTTTCGAGGTTTGTCATATTGTTAACTGATAAGTTTGTTACAATTACTTGTAAAGCCCTAGTACACTTGAGAATTAAATGTAAATTATAAAGCAGATATTATAAATTCTGAATTTTATATATATGATAAATAAATGTACGTTAAATTTCTGAATAATTAAATGGTAACAATATTACTGATATATCAAAGATTCTTATCTACTTTTGGCTAAAGTTTGTTCAAATACTAATAATCTCATAATAGATAAGAGGTTTTCCAAAAAATTACGTAGTGTATACGACTTTATCAGCTAATCCTACTAAGTCTCTACCCACCATTTGCTATATGCCTTGATATCCCTTAATAATCTATATTTCTTTTTTTATGATAATAATTTTTTATGTCTATTTTACTAATCCACATATTAAAATAAAAATATAACTGTATCATCGTTAAACAATATCAAATCCTATCTTCTCTACTTTTAAGATTAGTGAACTTTTGAATTATCAAAGTTCAATTCCCTCTGAACTAGATGAATTTGTTAATTTTTCAATTATTGGATTACAGGCAAAAAAGACCGTCAAACCTCTGATAGCAATACAGAGATGCTACTAACCTATCAAGATTTGTATTTTCAATAAACTTTGTATGTTATAAAATAGTCTTTGTTTATATCTTAAATTAATATTCAATATAATTTTTTAACATCATCGACTTTAATAAAAAGGTTAAATAATACTAATGCAGAGCAGGATTGAGTTGAAATATGTTACTCTTCAATTGGCAATGTAAAGCTAAAGGTTGCTCCATTTTCATCTGAGTTATTTTCAGCCCATATCCTACCATCATGTGCCTCGATAATATTTTTACATATATACAGTCCCAAGCCAGTCCCAGTAGTTGAATTAGAAACACTAAACTTTGAAAATAATTTGGGTAATATCTTCTCAGGTATGCCTTCTCCGGTATCTTTCACACTTACAATAACTACTTTTTTTTCTTCTTTACCTTCTTTCTTTTTATCTACAATAACAAATATTGTTTGATTGTTGTGAGTGAAAGTAAATTTTAAAGCATTATCTAAAAGATTGTGAATAACTTGTGATAATCTATCTCTATCTGCTGCTATAATAATATCCTCCTTACGTTTGAAATCATAAACTATTTTTACTATTAGTTGGTTTTTCTGTTTGTTTACATAATCTTTTAAAACTTCAGATATCAGAATATTCAGATTAAATTTTTCTTTATTAAGCGTTAAAGATTGACTTTCTATTTTTGTAACATCCAGCAAATTATCAGTAAGTCGTTTTAGTCTTTTTGCATTTCTTATTATAATGTCTAATAATTCTAATTGGTCCCCATCTTTAATTTTAGAGTACATTATATCTGTCAACCCAAGTATAGGTTGTACAGGAGTTCTTAATTCATGCGCAGCTATATTAATAAATTCATCTTTCATTTTTTCTGATTCCTTCACTTTTTGATATTGTTGATTTAGTAACTCATTATTTTCTCTTAATCTAGTATTATATTGAATACTTGATAATGCAAGCCCAATGACATTGATAAAATAACTTGCATCTTTTAAGACATGAGCAATATTATGGGCGGTATCAAATTGTTGTGCAGAATATGACATTATAATTTGTCCAAAAATATCAAATACGATAGAAACAGCTAAACTAGAGTAAAAAATATCTTTATTTTTATAAATTTTATTCTTATAAAAATAATATAACGAAATTAAAAATAATGTTAATGGAAACAGTTCATATAATCTATGTAAAGGGATATCATCAATTACAGAAAAGGGAAAAATAACAAAGAGTGAACTTACAGCTACAATAGAAACAAATAAAGTAACTGTTATTAGATAAAGTAAAAGTGATAATGATAATTTAATTTCATTATTATTCTCGTCTGAAGATATTTGTTGTTGTTGTTTTGAATCTGGAGAAAAAGATAAAAAAGATGCATATTTAACAATGGCTATAGTCAGCATAACACTAAGAAAGAGCCTGCCTGCAAACCAAGTCTGTGGGATGAAATATTTTAGGAATAAAATATCATCCATATTAAGAATGGAAACTATAACATGAAACAAATCAATTAAAGTATTCACTAAAAAACCAATGCCTATAAATAGACTAAATTTATCATTTAAAGTGTAAGCACGAGAAATATAATAGAATGCAAGTATTCCAGCAAGTATTGCACCAAATAATTCAACGTAAAAATGATGTATGGAGGATGTTACCCATAATGAGGGATTAGCAGAAATTAGAACGATAAATGAAAGAGAGATTGAAGGTAGTATAATATATTTGAATATATGAAATGTCCTATCATTGGTCTTTAAAAGAAATTTTAGTGACAAAGGATTAATCTGCTACTCCTTTTAATATATTTTTTTGATACTTGATATATCTTTATTAATTCAATAACTTTTTTACAGTATATGTAAATATCTTTTTATCAACTGGTTTTCTTATAATTTGTTCTTTTGATATCTATTTGTAATATCTGTACTTTTATCTAAAATTGCTTTATTTATTTTTTGATTCTCATTAATTCTGCTGGTACCTTCATTTGTAGTCTTTGAAATAGTGGCTGTTGTTGCTATAGTATGTTCTGTTATTTGTTGAGCTTGTTGTTCTTTTTGTTGTTGTGATGGATTATTGCTTTTATTTTGGATTTGCTTATTATCGCTTTCGATTTTCTGACTTGACATTTTTATTTAATAATTTTTATATTATCTTTATTATAAATTCTAATATATTAGAAAGTTAAAAATAAATAATTGAAGTTCTCTCTAATAAATCTATAAATTATATATTAGAAAGCTAATAGTATATTGTAAATAAATTATTTATTAAATATATTAAAAAAAATTACAACTATAATAGGAATTTGAAGGAATAAATATCATAATTATAGAATAAATAAAATTCCAATGATAAAATTCGATAAATTAACCTGTTATTTTTTATCAAATTTCATAATCTCTATATATATTTTGTATTCTATTACTATTTGTGTTATTTCAAGATTCTAATGAAAGGAAATACTATTGTCTTTGCGGAGAGTCTTTTTGTTCAGTGGAAGAATATGAAGAACATTTTGATTTAATAATTCAACATTTTATCTAGGATTTATAAATAAATTGTTAAACCACATTCAGATTTTGTTTGTGATACTATTGTAAGAGGTATATTGCCATAACGACATAATGGATTAGACTCTCCTACTGTATATGTATTAGTAACTGATAACAAATTTGACTTTTATAATATAACAGAAATAGCTGATAAAAAATACAAGATATTAGATAGGGCATTAAAACGTATCATAGTAAGAAGGATGTTCACGATACATCAATTGGCATACTTTTTGATAAAAGAATTGGAAAAAGATTTAGAAAAATACAAATCCAAATTA
>DASQLB010000241.1:0-2494 GCA_035630235.1 Nitrososphaeraceae archaeon
CTTATTCATTTCTATATTCTTTTCATCATATTTTATATGATCAATTATTTTTTTCATTTAACAGTAAATCATTATAGATTCTTTTTCATTTAAACTTTTTAGCAAAGATCTATTTAGATCGGTATAGGTAATATCTCCTTACTTAATTACTAGAAGTAGTCTACAGTGAACTTTATAAAGAAAAATGGCATGATGTAATCTTCCTTGTTTCGAATAATAATAGTTTTAGACAAAATGCCTTTTACTAACTATTATAGATAATGATCAAAATGGTGTTCATTCGACCTGCATATTTCTTTATTCTAAATAAAATTATTGATTACCTATAATTCTATATTCAATTTCATTTTACTAGTAGATCCCCAACTTAAGTTTTTTACTAGTAAATCTTCAAAAATTATAGTTTTGATTCAACATTTACTATTGAATATAATAATGTTTTATTAGAATAGGATAATTAAAGCCAATCTCAAATTTAAACTTGATATATATATAAAATTAGGTTCTGTTGAATCTCTTGGTGTTACATTGGGTGTCTGAAATTGAGTGGTACTTTTTATCAACATTCATAATGTTTTCCTATAGTTCAATAATCTTGTTTTTTTCTGATAATGGTATTTGATATTTATGAGAATAATGTAATAACCAATGCAAAGAAGATGAAAGGTATTCTAATAGTTCATCATTAACACGTTTAACTTGAAGTACATCTTTAAGTTCTTGAAATGCTGCCATTTTCATATAATCAATGCTATCCAAACATATCACCAATGTATTGTTCACGTTCTTTTGCTGCCTTATTTACTTCCTCATCAAATTTCTTTTCTTTTTGGAACTTTGAGTGAATTCGCCCTAACTTATCATGGATTTTATTTGAAAGTTCAGTTTTAATTGTATCCATTTCCTTTGGGAATTTTTCCTCTATTTTCTCAATTGCCGTATTGAGAGCATCAGTAAGAATCATGTTCATTTCTGACAACCTCAAGATTCTACGCATCCGGCTATGCAATAATGCATCATTACCTTGTACTATAGACAATTTTGCCATCATCATTTTGATATTATCATTTGATGCTGTATTTTTTCTAGAGTCAAAAGTTTCTCTCCATTTTTTTTCTTGGTCATAATCTTCTTGGGATTCCTTGATTAATCCGGAACTATCTTCTAACATTTCAGCAATAATGCTTGAGATTTCTTTCATTTCATATTCTCCTTTTTATCTATCCATGCTTCTATAGCTCTTTCTACGAGTTCCGATAAATCCATGTCATGTTTTATTGCCTCAATTTTTGCTTCTTTCCATATATCAGGTCGAATCTTTATTGATGTTGATTCTCGTTTTACTGAATCTCCTTTCACTACCATTATAGTACTATAACACTTAGATTATTTAACTATAGTGGTATAAGTTTAAAAATAATACCATTGCTATACTATTAGTGTTATAGTGTTATGGTATTACAAAACAATGAAATCAGAGCAATTTTGTTAACTCGAATGACCGGAGGATTACAACTACTTGAGCAAGGTATCAAGATAATTGAGAATGAGGACGGTAGTTTTGCCGTTCCCTCTCTGACGAGAAATACTAATTATATTTTTCTCTATATGAAATAATTGGAAAAAATTGATATATTAAAAATAGTTCTACTTCAATGGAATCAATAAATGTACAATGAATTATATAACAGCTCTATAATTCAAAGATAGAAAGATTTGTTGACTGAATATGGTAAAATAAGCAAAGGCTTACAATTATGTATCTTTTTCAAGTCATTATAAAAAACTTGGAGAGGCATAAAAATATTTTAAGGATAAAAACTAAATATACAAATCATTTCTTAATAATAATTATCATTGAACTGAATTCTTATTAGAAAGTGATAATAGCTGAACTGGTAGTCGCTGCATAATGTAAATACTCCTTTTGACCATAAGTTTATTACAATTGATAAATTATATTGAATTGTTATAAGAAATAAAGCTTAAATATTTCGAGGTAAAGTATAAGCCACGTGACAAACATTAAATTTCAACCGGGAAAATTTTTAATCATATTATCTATTTTCTTATTTTATGCGATTTACTTAGTTTCGCCAACAATTGCTTATTCCCTTGATTCTATAAAAGAATCTAAGTTGATGCAACGTGCATATGAATTTCTAAACGAAGGAGAAACTGAATATGCATTACAGTTATATGATGAAATTCTTATGGTAAATCCTACTCATATTCATGCATTAAATTATAAAGGATTAGCATTAGCTAGCTTAGGCAATTATGATGAAGCTATCCAATGGTATGATAAGGTTCTTGATATTAATCCAACTGATCTTTCTGCACTAAATAACAAAGGAGTAGCCCTCTATAATCTTGATTATTATGAAGAAGCTATTCAATGGTATGATAAGGTTCTTGATATAGACCCAAATGATAAAGATGCAATATATAATAAAAATATAGCTTTACTTAGCTTAAATAAATCAAAATAAAA
>DASQLB010000242.1:0-2566 GCA_035630235.1 Nitrososphaeraceae archaeon
ATAAGAAATAGCATTACTTGGTTGTAAATTTGCAAAGGATGGAATAATACCGATAGCGGTTCTAAAATTGGAGTCCAATGTAGAGATATCAGTACTTGTATATATCATTTATATTTAGAAACTTATTTCAAGATAACTTGAGAATATAAATTAATTTTGAGTTTGTGGAATTCTCTAGAAATTAAAATAGAACAATTATTCCTGCGACTAGTACAAATGCTAAAAATAGTGCAATATTTGCGCGTGATTAATTGTTGTTTTACGTTTTATAAAGATATATTTATATATTTAGCATCTAAAGTAATACTGCAATTATTCCTGCTAGTAAAAAATTACACGTTCTTGTGTAATTTGTTGTTGATCAACGGTAGTAGAATGTCTTTTGCTACTAGTACGAGTAGCAGGAGTAAATGCTTCTTTTGTAATTTGTTGTTGTTCAACGGTAATAGGAATACCCCTGCTACTAATACGAGTAGCAGGAGTAAATGCTTCTTTTGTAATTTGTTGTTGTTCAACGGTGGATAGCCAATAATTGGTTATCCAATTGTGATAACTCGGTGGGATCTAATCACCGGTGAGGTTGCAAACTATCCTCAACTATTATATACAAAAAAGTCTCTATTTAAAGATTTTTCAGCAACTTTAATGATTTAATTAGTAATTTTTTTCAATCTACCTTTGTGTAGTCAATTAATCCCATTTTTGGAACTAATGATTTAATTAGTAATTTTTTTCAATCATTATATTACAACGAAACTAAATTAGTAAATTTCTTTAATTTCTTCTATAAATATAAAGTATAATTTTATTGATAGTAAATACTAGGTAAATAATTTATTATAGGTCCTCATATAAAGTTATGATTATGAATATTGTTATATCTCAAAGATTTATTTGTAATTTAAAATTTATCTATAGTTATAAAAAATTATCAAAATATAATATCTATGGTTATTTCATAAAATTATTTTTAATTTTTTTCACTAAAATACATCCAGGGAGCATTATTAAATGCCATTTAGCTTGTCTTTAATGGTTAAGGACAAGAGGATTCATATATTAAAATGTATTATATTACCTTCAATTTTCCTTTCAATAATCGCTCTAGTTGCTACTAGTCAATCTTTATGGGTAAGCTCAGCCATACATCATTTTTATATAGAATTATTTGGTACATTGCTTGCTGGAATACTCTCATTCTATTATATTTCTCGTGCTAACTCTTTAAAAGACAAATTTAGTTTATTTATGGGAATTGGATTTCTAGTGACTACTTTAATTGATTTGTTGCATGTTATGGTTTCCCTTCTTAATATGGAAGATATTTTATTCCTAAAATATTTTATCCCACAAACCTGGTTTGCTGGAAGATTATTTCTTAGCGCTATGTTATTTATAGCAATTTTTAAATATGTTTCTTTTTCATCTATGTATTCCAGTACTCAACAACTACAACATCAACAAAAATCTTATAATATGAATACTAACAAGAATAATGAAAATAAATTATCAAGATTACTTTTGCTTTACCTAATAATAGTTACTTTATTTTCATCTGTTTTAGCTATAAGTTCGCTTTATGTTATCCTTCCATTTTCTGTTATTGATAATATTCCTATTCATAGACCACTCGAAATTTTTCCATTAACATTATTTGTATTTTCATTATATTATTTCTATAAAAATGGAATTTATAAAAATAAAGATGTGTTCTTTACAAGTTTAGCTATTTCCATTATATTTGATGTTTTTGGACAAATAATAATGTCATATTCTGCACAGCCTTTTGATACAGCACATAATATTGCTCATGTTTTAAAAGATGCAAGTTATTTTATCAATATTATTGGACTTGCATTGTCAAGCATAGAATATAATATTAGATTTAGAGAAAGCAATGATAGATTAAAAGAAACCAATGAATTGCTTACTGTTCAATATGAAAAAGTAAAGGAATCAGAAAAAATGCAAAAAGAATTTATTAATATAGCTGCACATGAACTGAGAACTCCCATACAACCTATACTTGGCTTAACAGAAGCCATATATTCCAAGGTTAAAGATGAAAAGCAACTTTTAATATTAGAGGTTATTATAAGAAATGCAAAAAGATTAAAACGACTTACTGATAATTTGTTAGACATTACAAAAATAGAAAGTCAATCTTTATTGCTTAAGAAAGAAAAATTAAATCTGAATATTCTAATATCTGAAGTTTTAAAAGATTATGTAAACAAACAGAGAAACCAACAAAAAATAAAAATAGTTTATGCTTTAAAAAATAAAGAAGATATTAATATTGAAGCAGATAGAGATAGATTAGGTCAGGTTATTCACAATTTTTTAGATAACGCCCTAAAATTTACCACTCAAACCCAACAAATGATATTTGTTATTATAGATAAAAAGTATGAAGGTAAAGAAAAAGAAGAAGTTATTGTAAGTGTGAAGGATACTGGAGAAGGTATATCAAACAAGATATTATCAAAATTATTTACAAAATTTGCTACTTCTGATCCAACTTCTGGGACTGGCTTGGGACTATATATTTGTAAGAATATTATAG
>DASQLB010000243.1:0-26179 GCA_035630235.1 Nitrososphaeraceae archaeon
ACCTCCATCAATCGCAAACTGAAGAGCGTCACTAAGAGATTTTGGATCTTGAGACGTATTTTCTATTAGGAAAGAATATTTATCTTCGATATAATCTTGCACAATTTTAGAAACATCCTCACCTAAGATTTTCATTCCTTCCTTTACTGCACTAGAATAGGCATTTTCAAAAAAAGTAATATTATTTTTTCTTAAATTATCACCATTGTTATTAACTTTTTGTATCATAAATCTCGTCTCTTATTTTATCATATTATTCCTTTTTTGGTTGACATTATTTTTATTTATATTATTATTATCAATTTGTAGATTTTTTTTAGTTTCTTCTTTTCTTTTTTTTCTTTCCATTGGTTCCTTATTGGAAGTTTCAGTCTCATATCTTTCAAATTCTGGTCTTCGCTTCTTTCCTTCATCCCTTTTTTGTATCGATATTTCATCTTTTATATCGTGGAGTTTGTTGGAATCTGGTGAAAAATCTGATAATGTGTCCCCCCCCACATTCATAGTTCCTACAATGTCCAATCCATCATTAGAAAGATTAAATTCAAGTATAGAATTATCGTGATAGGATCCTCTCATTTTTAATATAGTCATACTCCTTTTCACTCTAGATTTGGCCTCTATATATCGCAGAAGAATGATATTATGGAAGAGTGATGAAATACTTAAATCAACCAAATTCAAGCTGCTTGATGGGGCTGTTCCAATTGTTATAATTGCAGTTAAATGGTATTTATGTATTAAACTTACCAGTCTTTTTATTATCACATACATTTCATTTTTGTAGGTGTGTTCAAATGACGTTAAGCTGTCTATTACTATCCGCTTAGGTTTTATATCTGCGATTTGTTTATCTAACCTGTCTAGGAATTCATCCACACTTTGATTCTCGATCAAGGTTGATATTATAAAGAGCTCTTTTTCTTTCCAACTATCTAAATTATAGTTAGAAATTCCCGGACATCTTTTTAATTCCTCGTATGTTTCTTCTAATGTACAATATAAACAACGTTCTCCATTAATAATCCCTTGAATTATAAATTCTAATGCGAATGTTGTCTTTCCTAAACCCGAAGCACCAATAATAATACTTGTTGTTCCCTCGAGAAAACCACCTCCTATTTTCTCATCAAGTCTTTTGATTCCAGTTTCAATTCTTTTATAATTACTAATGGGATTAAATTTTATAGATTGTTTAGGAAAGATTGTCATCCCATCCTCTTTTATAACGCAAACATGCGGCTCTCTATCGATAGAAGTAGTTCGCATCTTGATTACTTTTAATATAATCGGGCTAGCATTGGTATAACCATGTTCCATTTTTATGATTCCATCTGCAACAAATTCTTCAATTCCTGAACCGATACTAACGGTTCCTATTGGAACTTCTCCTATAACTAATGTTGTTACACCTTGTGCCCTAAGCATTTTACCTAAGACTACATGCAATGCTATTCTCGCCTCATTTGGATTTATAAAAGCCTGAAGAATAGCAGAAAATGAATCAATAACTATTCTTTCAGCATGGGTTTCTTTGATTGTAGCCAAAACTTCTTCTAAAGCATCTTGAATTCCATCCTGTGTAACGGCGGAAAAATCTAAAAAAGAAAACCTGTTTTGCTTTTGAAATTCCCTGAATTTCATACCAAATCTTTCGGTATTAATATAAAATGAATAATCCGCTTCAGAAAACGATACATAGAGTCCATTTTCATTTTTAATTAATCCATCATAAAGAAAATGCGAAGTCAGGACTGTCTTGCCAGTACCCGGATTACCTGCAATAAGAATGGTAAAACCTTTAGGAATTCCGCCCTCGATTAAAGCATCCAGCCCGGATATACCAGTAGAAATTCGTTCTACTGTCATAGGGAAGTTTTATAAAGACAATATTAAAAGTTATTGCAAACTACATGAGAAATTGAATTATCCATTGAAAATAAATGCAGGATGATAATAGAATAAATTTTGAAAATTGGGATTTGCCAGATAAATCAGAATTTCTATTTTTCCCGCTTGAATATCAAGATCTAAATGAAAAACTAGTTTTTCAATAAATTGAACTTGCTAAATGCTAAACCATAAAAAAGGAAAAGTAAATTCAGAAGTAGTTATTTTTATACATATTTTTTGAAAAGACTATTGATTCTATTTGAATAAAGAACCTTTCGATTTAAATTATCCTTAGCAAGAAACATTAGTATGTCTGAAGAAGCACAACAACAAAATCAGATTACACCACAACAAAATGATGTCCAAATACGAGATGCAATCTATATTGGAAAAAAACCATTGATGGCATACGTTACATCAACATTAATCCAGTTAGCAAATCAACCTACAGTAACCATAAAAGCAAGAGGATTAAGTATAGGCAGAGCAGTTGATGTTTCACAAATTATATTGAAACGAATGGAGAATGCAGGCTACACTATTGGTGATGTAAAGATTGGTTCAGAGACCGTACAATCAGAAGATGGAAGAACAAGAAATGTTTCTACGATCGAAATAGTAATCAAGAGAAGCTAGTTTAGTTAGTTATTTTTTTGAAAACTAACATTAATTTTTGTTATTTTTCCTTTATTCCTAGTATTAAAATAATTATTAGTATCATCCATTTTAATCAACACAAATGTAAGGCTTCGTTTTAGTTGGCTTATGAAAAAAATTGCTGCCCTTTATTTAGCTCATCTTAATCCATTTACTAAAGCTCATCAAGAGATAATATACAGTTTACATAAAAAATATAGAGTATATGTTTTTCCAGTAAGATTTTTACAAAATGGAAAAGAGATGAATACACGCAGTTTTCCATTTCCTTATGAGATTAGAAAATTGATGATAGAATCAGTTTTTCCAAATGACGAAAATGTAATTGTGTCACCTAATTATACATTTTTTGCTCCTTTCATCAGGTATTGTCCACCAGTTTTTTCTCCATATTCTTGGAAAATTAGAGAACAGGTTTTAAAGTCCGTTGTAGAAAAAAAATTTATATCATATACAGGTGACCGAATAGAAAGATATGCTCTAAAGATTTATAGATTTCATCCAATCAAAGCTAAAAGACACCCAATATCTGCTACTCAGGTTAAAGAAGATATTTATCAGCAGGCTCTGAATAAAGGAGAAAATTCAAAGAATTCACAATGGAAGGTTAAAATTCCAAATCCGATAATCAAAATTATTGAAGATAACTGGAATATAGTTGAAGAATTTGCAAATAAAAAAGATGAAACTTTAAAAGTAGTCGGAGTAAAATTCCCTAGAAAAGGATTTTTTTAAATTGAATAACTATAGAAAACTTTTATAAATTCTTAAAAATACGTTTCTTAAAATGAAGAACAAGGGAGCAGAATACGTTTGGTTTGATGGTAATTTTATTGAATGGGAGAAGGCATTAATTCCAATAAATACGCATGCATTACACTACGGGACTTCGGTCTTTGAAGGAATTAGAGCTTATAAATCGAACAGCAATTTACATATTTTTAAATTAAAAGAGCATATGGAAAGACTATTTCGCTCCGCCTCAATATATTCTATTAAAATTAATCATACTATAGATGAATTGATAGATGGGACGGTTCAGTTGTTACGAAAAGTCAACATGAGAGAATCATGCTATATTAGACCACTTTCATTTGTAGGAGTTCACGGTATAGATCTCAATGTAAATTATGAATCTCCAATTCATACCTTCATTATTGTATTTCCTTTTGCCAGATATTTCAATACCGAAGGTATTAGAGTAGGCGTTTCGTCTTGGAGAAGAATCCATGACTCTTCTACTCCTCCCATAGCTAAGGCAGGGGGAAATTATCTTAACTCCATTCTGGCAACACAAGAATGCAAAAGAAATGGTTATGATGAAGCTATAATGCTTGACAAAAATGGAAATGTAAGTGAAGCCCCTGGCGAAAATATTTTCGTTATCAAGAATAAAACTATATTTACTCCTGACATGTCTTCGTCGATTCTAGAAGGGATTACTAGGGACACAGTAATTTCACTTGCCGAAGATCTCGGTTATACTATTATTCAAAGACCAATATCTCGATCAGAACTTTATATTGCTGAAGAGATTTTCTTAACAGGAACAGCAGCAGAGATCATTAGCGTGATTAGTGTTGATGGAAGAAACGTCCAAAATGGAAAAGAAGGTAAAATAACTAAGAAAATAAGGGATACTTACAATGATATAGTAACTTGTAATCATACGAATGAGAAATACAAAGGATGGACGACTGAGGTATGGTAAATGATATTCAATCTTCCAACAATAAAGATGTAATCGGTAGCAATGTAATAGAATTAGGAAAGGAAGAAAAAAATACGATTGAAGACAAATCAAGACTAGAGAAAAGTGGATTAAAGAATCATAATGATGTAAAAATAGGCATTATAGGTGTTGGTGGTTGGGGAAAAAATCATTCAAGAGTTCTTCATGATTTCGGAGTATTAACATCAATATGCGATATGGATGAAATTAAAGCAAAAAACCTGGCAACACGATATAATGTAAATTATTATGGTTCAATAGATGATATGATAAATACTGAAAGTTTAGATGCATGTTTGGTTTGTACTCCAACTAAGACACATTATCCCGTTGCCACAAAATTGATGGAAAAAGGAATCAATGTATTCGTTGAAAAACCATTATCATACTCTTCAAAAGAATGCGAAGAAATGATACAAATAGCCAAAAAGAATAAAGTAAAATTGACTTGTGGCTATATTGAAAGATTTAACCCTGCTGTCCAAGAAGTAAAAAAAATCTTATCTGAAAATATGTATGGAGAGTTATTAATGATTGAATTTCATCGTGAAAATAGAATGCCTTTACATATCAAGGATGTGGGAATAATATACGATACAGCCGTTCATGATATAGATACAGCAATATACCTATTTGGAAGTAAACCTCAAGTTGTATTTGCGAGAGCAGGCAAGATTTTTCACTCCTTTGAAGATTTTTCTAATATTATTTTAGGGTTTGGAAAAGATAGAGTAGCAGTAATTTCTTCAAACTGGATTACACCAAAAAAGGTCAGAAACTTTAGCGCTGTTTGCACTGATGCAATAATTAATGGTGATTTTATCAAACAAGAAATAACTATAGAAGATTCTCTTTGCACAACTACTCCCAGAAGGCAGAATTTAGTTGAACCCCTTTCCCTAGAATTAAGAAACTTTATCGAAGTTATTGAAGGGAAAAGAGACCATCCAGAGGTATCTCCCGAAGAAGCTACCAACGTAACCAAGATTGCCGAGGCAGCACTTTTATCTAGTAATACAGGAGCTCCTATTTATCTTAATTTAGGATGATATAAAATGAAAAAATATATGTTGGATATACTGGCTTGCCCCATAGACAAAAACTATCCTTTGGAATTAATAGAGTTAACGATAAAAAATCTAGAAAAAGACAATCTAAAAGAGAATGCACATCCAACAAATAATGAGGAGAATAACAATAGCATAAAAAAAATTCAAAAAGATAGCGCACCGAGCCATAATAATGAAATTCATGACAAAGAGCAAGTAACAGTAATAATTGATGGAATATTATTTTGTAAAAAATGTTCTCGTTTTTATCCTATTATTGATGAGATTCCCATCATGTTACCTGATGAACTACGAGATAGACAAAAAGATCTTCAATTTTTAAAAAAATGGGAAAATTATATCCCTGAACTAATATTAAAAAATTCTAATCCGTGGCATTTATAGGGTATTCTTAACTGCTATATAATAATGAAAATTATACAAAAAAAAGGTAGTCAAAAGCAGACTAAAACAAAGAATAAAAATAAAAAGGATATTAAAAATTATAATAATAATAGTCTAAACAAAAGAAAAATTGGTAAAGTTAATAATTATGTATCCAAGACAGCAAAAATTGGGAAAAATGTAAAGATATGGCATTTTGCATATGTTGGTGATAAAACCATAATAGGAGACAATGTTATGGTGGGATCTCTTTCTCATATAGATTATAATGTCAAGATTGGAGATAATACTAGAATTGAGGGCTCTGTATATATTCCACCTCTAACGGTAATAGGAAACAAAGTATTCATTGCCCCTGGAGCTACATTTACTAATGATCCATATCCTATGAGCCCAAAAATGATAGGAGTTACGGTCGAAGATGGGGCAATTATAGCTGCAAGAGCAGTAATTAAACCTGGTGTTACTATTGGAAAAAATGCTGTCGTTGGTATGGGTGCTGTAGTTACAAAAGATGTGCCCTCTGAAACTGTCGTGATTGGCAATCCTGCCAGGATTAAATATTCTAGAAAGGAATATGATGAAAAAAAGTCTTTATGGGAAGACCCTGACAGGTAGATCAGCATTAACAAGATTAAAGTAACTAACTAACTAACTAAGTAATCTCAAGACAGATATCTTTCTAAAAGAGGAAAAGTGTTAATACAATCATTATTCTTGTTTTTGTTGATTTAATGGTATTAAACCACTTCGCAAAAAGGATTTGCCTTTATAATAATCGTTTCTGCACTATTATTTTTTGATAAAGATTGAAAATCGGTTTTAGAGCCGGCAATAGATATAGTAGTCTTATCACTCGGATAATTGTCAAGTGTATTTTTTCCTCTTCTTTCCACATCTCCTATATAATCTCTTAACCTTGATTCTAATAGTGTATATACATCTATTTTGTCCCCTCTCATCTCGTTAACATCTAACGTCCATGAAATTGAAATTTTAGTTTTACTTGCTTTGAGATCTCTTTTTTTGAGAATATATCTTACTTTATCGATAAGATTTTTAGTGTAACCTTCTATGCTTTTGATCGTACCGTTAACAAGATAGACAAGAGGATTAGAGCCATGTAAAGAAGACTGAATTATTCTTAGGTCATGTAATCCATTTGTAATGTCATCTAAATAAAGATCTTTGTGAAAATTATCAACGATTCGATTATCTATACCATACCCAGTTGCAAATTTGCAAACTTCTAGTACACTTGCAATTCCAGAATAATGACGTAAGATTCTGGAAACATAAGCCAATTCGGCAGATAAAATATCAACAAAATTGATTTCCTGATTAGTAAATTTTTTTAATATCTCCTCTAAAAAAATATCTCTCTTAGAGTTGAAGTTGCCTAAAAGAGTAGTAGTAGACAGAATAGGACCTGAACTAAGAGGCATATAATAATAATTTAACTTCTCGCCAACTGTCATACCTGTTGTGTGTTCTAAAATATCTATATTCTCTTCATTCCCCGCTATCCCCGTTGGAAGCGGATAGACAATAGATGTATTATTATTGATAGGTTTAATGGCATCGATAAATTTTGAAGATATATCAATTTTAACTTCGTGACCAATCTTTCTTATTTTAGGAAAAAAGAAGAGATATGATGCAGAAGATATTACGTTATCCATTGATTCTACTTCAAGTAATGGTTGGTCTTCGATAAGATCCGATGCATTAGAATATGTTCTAGTAATATCTTTATTTAATAATATTCCCATTTTCGAAGATTCATCAATAATTGAGACTTTGTGCCCTGCAGATACAATAGATGAAGCGAAGTTATATCCTTCAGTACTTAATCCATAGACTGCAATATTTGGAGAAGATGGCACTTTAACAATCAGATATAGAAAAGAGCTCCTTAGTAAAGTTATTCATTTCTTTTAGCTAATAATTATATAGTAAAAAACTCAATTCTTATTTTATTCATTACAATGCGCTCGAAAAAAGCGCCCTAACTAAAAAAGAAAAGTATATTCAATGATGATATTACATATTTATACTATTGAGAATTTGGTTTGATATACTTACTCCAAAGCAAATAATGTTTTTTAAATATTTTGTAGATATGTTGAAAGAAAATGATCATGAAATACTATGTACTGGAAGAGAATATAGAGAAGCGAAAGAATTAGCAAAAATAAAGAAAATCAACATACAAACAGTGGGTAAACACGGTGGAGATAACAAATATGAAAAATTAAATACAAGTACTGAAAGGGCTTTCCTTCTTTCCAGCTTAATAAATTCCTTCAAACCAGATTTGACCGTCTCTTTTTCTTCTCCGGAGGCATCAAGAGTAGCTTTTGGCTTGGGAATAAAACATTACATATTTAATGATTCACCACACGCTACTGCAGTTGCTAAACTAACTGTTCCGCTAGCTGATAGGTTATTTTCTCCTTGGATAATTCCTCTGGGAGAATGGACAAAACTTGGTTTAGAAAAAAATAGGATAACACAATATAGAGCACTTGACCCTATAGTTTGGTTAAATAAAGAATTACAATATTATAATATGCAAAATATTCCAAAGTTACAAAAGATATTAAAAATTGATAAAGATAAAAAGACTCTACTCATTAGACCTGAAGAAATAAAAGCATCATATATTGCAGATAAAAATGTAAAGAGTTCTATAGGCTTAATAGATGAGATAGTTAGAAAATTCTCTCATAGATATAATATTTTAATTCTTGCAAGATATCTTGATCAGGTTGATTTTTACAAGAAGAGATTTGAAAAAATGGATGGAACAAAAATAATAGAAACTGTTATGGATGGTAATCTATTATTAAGACTTGCAGATCTCTTTATAGGAGCTGGAGGCACAATGAGCGCTGAAGCAGCATTAATGGGCAAGCCTGTTATTTCAATAACTCCTATAAATTTTTATGTTGAAAAATACCTCATTAAGGTAGGGTTAATTAAAAAGATAAGAAACTCGGTGACCTTAACCAAATATATAAAAAGTATTCTTTCTAAAGATGCACTAATAAAAAACAAAGATAATACTCTTAATAACAATAAAAAATTGTTTAACCAGAGCACCGTAAGGGAGACATCGTTAAAAATTCAATCAGAAATGGAAGATCCCATAGAAATATTCAAAAGATTTCTCTTTATTCCATAACATTATAATTCTAGTGATTTACACGACATTATGCCCGGAAGCCCGGTGGAGGAAATATTGTTTTCCGCCGAGTGTAGCGGCCAAGCATAAAGGCCTTTGGAGCCTTTGACCCCAGTTCGAATCTGGGCCGGGCTATAAATTTTTTATTAAATTCAATAATTAATTATTTTAATTTTCTTCCGATGGAAACAAAATATAATAAAATTTGAGTTCGAAACTTCTGCCAATTCTATTATTTATTTTTTATCTTCAACTAAAGTATTTAAAATAACCTCTTTCTCCAAGTTATTAAATGCTGTATGCAGCATTTCTTTTCTTTCTGATATTGCTTTACTGTAAAATAAAAGTGATTTATCGATTGAATTAACCATTTCATTCTGCTGAAGTGGGTTTGGAGATCCGTAGGACTTGCGGAACAATATTGATTTTTCAGGAGTTGTGTCCTTTATAATCAACATAAGATCATCTACATCTATCTTAATTTTTAAAAGATTTAAAATCTTATTTATATCCTGTTTAGAAAGTTGACTTAATGAAATATTCTCATTTTTTACGGCCTGTTGTACTAATACACCGACTAATTTGTGTACTTTTCTAAATGGAATATGGTATTTGATTACAATTTGTTCAGCTATATCCAAAGATACACCATAGCTTTTGTTTGCAGAATTAAAGGTATTTTTTTTGTTCACTTTTAAAGTATCAATAACACCTTTCATTATAAGTAAAGATTCTTTGACTATTTTTGACGAGTTTGACAAAAGAGGTTTAAGATCCTGTAAATCTCTATGATATCCAGATGGAAGATTCTTTATTATAGATAGTGACGCTATTAACATTCCATAAACTATTGAAGTACGTGATCGAAGTATTTCAAGAGGATCAGGATTCTTCTTTTGTGGCATAACGCTTGAAGTAGAGCTGTACCTGTCTGATAGTTCAATATAATTAAATTCAGAAGTAGACCATAAAATAAAATCTTCAGCGATTCTACTGAGCGTACTCATCAAGATTGAAAGAAAAGATAAATACTCCATCAATGAGTCTCTCGAACTAGTAGCATCAATAGAATTCTCTAATAAGCCTCGAAATCCTAAAAAGGAAGCTGTATAGTTTCTATCTATTGGAATTCCTGTTCCTCCAATAGCACAAGATCCAAGTGGTGATAGATTAATTCTATCAAAGGAGGAACTTATTCTCTCCAGATCTCTTAAAAGGCTAAATGAATAGGATAAAAGATAATGAGAAACCGTTCCAATTTGAGCTTGTTGTAAATGAGTATAGAGAGATATTATTGTATTCTTGTGTTCTTTTGATTTTTCAACTAGGGATTTAATAATTTTAATAATTAATTCACAAATATCAATAATATCATCTCTCATTTTCATTCTTACATCCAGAATGACTTGATCATTTCTAGATCGACCGGTGTGCATTTTTCCTCCGATATCTATTCCTATATCTTGAATGACTATGGATTCGACTAGTTCATGTATATCTTCTGCTAAAAATAGTTCATTTGAAAGTATATTCTGGCTATTTGTTGATTCAATTCTTATTTTACTCAAAGAAGAAAGAATTTTAGATAATTCAGCTGATGTTAAAATTCCAATTTTCTTTAGCATAAGACAATGAGCCTGAGTTCCCAAAATATCATAGATGAGTATATTAGTATCTTCATTAAGAGATGAAAGAAAATTTAGTACATCTTTATCTAAATTTTCTTTTTGTCTCGAGCGATACAAAATACTACATAATAAAGTGAAAAAAGATATAATATATTCATTTATTCTTCAACGATAACCATTGCCACCTAATCTGAATATAAAATAATGAGGTGAATTCAATAAATAGTTAAATATGGTTTTTCATAACTTTATATAATGTCCCAAGATATGCAACAAACTCGTAGACTAATTTTTGATGAGTTGTCAAAAATTGTAGATCCTGAAATAGGTGTTTCGATTATGGAATTAGAATTAATTGATAAAGTAGATATTGCAGAAAAAGATGTAAATGTTGATTTGCATTTAACAAGTCCATTTTGTCCTGCTGTATTTGGTTTTAAGATTGCTCAAGATGTAAGAGATAATATTTATAAAATAGAAGGAATTGAAAAGGTAAAGATAAACGTAAGCAATCATTTTATGGCTGAAGCTATAAACAAGCAGGTAAATGAAAGCAAACTTCCTTCGAAGGAAGAGAATCAAGAACATAAACAATAGTATTATCTGTTTTCTTGTATCTAAGATTACTATATTTAATTAATTATTAATTAATCAATTTTCTTATTTCTTTATATTTTCCCTTTTTTTATTTCATCTTCTTTTATTTACTGCACATTTGTGGCATCTTAAAGTAATGTTAGTCAGGTTAGAACATCATCAAAGGCTTGGTTATTTTTTCATTTATCATTATCCTCATTTTATTTCTGTATATCCTTCTCCTTCTCCTTCTTCTGCTGCGGTATAGGAATTAGATGATCTGTCTTGAAGTTTTGCAATTTTTTTTTCGCTATTTGAGAATCCCAATAGATGACTTCTAAGAAGCTGTATACCCAAAGCTGGATCTACCCCTTTCGGACAAACATTGCTGCAAGAACCTGCAAAATGACATCTTGATATCCCATGACTGGTATCAATTACTTTTAATCTATTTGATTTGTCTGTATCGCGTGAATCAGCAAAATATCGATATGCTTGGGATAATGCTTGTGGGCCAGGAAATTTTAAATCAGTAGCTACAGTTGGACATGCAGAATAACATAAACCACACTTTATACAGTATGAAAATTGAAGAAATTTATCCAAATCTTCTGGGGTCTGCTCATATTCTGTAAGTTCATTGACATCTGGAATATCAGCTTTTTTATTTTGAATATACGGCATCACACTACGATGATGACTTAAGAATTGTGAAAAATCAGTAACTAGATCTCGAATATACGGAAAGTTAGGTAGAGGTTCACAAGTAATTGTGTTTGTAGCAAGCTCTGAAATCTTCGTATAACACGCTAGCCGTGGAATTCCATTTATTTTCATTCCACAAGAACCACAAGAAGCCATTCTGCAGGAATAACGAATGGCAATACTACTATCCTGATAACTTTTGGCATCCAATAATGCATCTAATACAGTAGTCCATCTCTTTACTGGAATCTGAAATTCATCAAAATGATGGACATCTTTAGGATCTTGAATTGCATTAATCCTAAAAATACGTAATTTTACAGAACTTTGTGTATTGTCGGTAGTGTTTGATGGTTCTATAGCTTCCTTATTTTTTATATCTCTTCTTTTATCTTTTTTGAATATTTTCATATTACATGATCACCTTCAAAGTTAACCTACTGAGAATCCATTTGCGATGATTATCGTTCGAGTTCCATATGCAATTATTCCAATCATTGCCACTATCACTAAGATATTGACTGCCCTTTCCCAAATTAGAGTCTGTCGTATTTCGAGTAAAATAACCCTTAGCCCATTAAAGCCATGTATAGCTATTAGTACCAAAATAGATTCCAACAATAGTGCATAAAAAATATTTTTATAATTTAATATAACATTTTCAAATTCTAGCGACATATTGAATGGCATTATCAATCTCATAAGGATATGGATAGCAACTACAAATAATGCACCTACTCCAGTAATGTAGTGAATCTTCATTATCTGGCTCTCTCTTAAAAGAGTGATATTTGAAAACCATCTAGTTGTTTGCTTACTTTTATTGCTATTATTTTTGAAATCAGAGGATGTCATTTCGTTACTCACTCTCCACTAAAAAGAACATTTGCCCCATATAGCATTGCAACGGCGGCTAGAATAAAGGCAATCCACAATCCAGAACGTTGTTTATTGTTAACAGATGTTGGATCATATGGATAGTCAGGTCTTCCTGGTTTTCCAAGACCCTGGCCAGACTGGGTAAATATCAATCTGATTCCATTAATTGTATGAAAAGTACTTGCTCCTATTACGAGGATTAGAAATAAATGGCCTCCTACAGTCTGGGTCATCTCTAACATTGCAGCCCATGCATCTGGACCGCTAACTAACGAACTAGTTTCATATACATGACCAATAAAATACACTAATAGAAAGATTCCTGTTAATCGCTGAAACCAGTAAGAAACTCGTTCCCATCCATATATTATTGGATTAAGCCATCCTCTAATGCCTGCTCTATTTGTTCGGTCATTTTTAGCGTTGTCATCAATTCGTTTTGATGATGTAGTGGATGTCATATCAATATTTCCTCTCCACAGGTGCATATCTTGTAAATGTGACTGGATGCCAAGTTAATTTTGGTTCATCTTCAGAATTATAATAGGCTAACGTATGCTTTAGAAAATTTATATCATCCCTATTTGAATAATCAATTCTTGCATGTGCTCCTCTGGATTCTTTTCTATTTATAGCACCCATCAATACTACTTCTGCTGTCCTCAACATAGCATCAATCTCCATTACATTAGTAAAATTAGTATTATATTCTTTTGATTTATCATCAACATGTTTCCAAGTTAATGCTTTCAGCTCTCTGATTCGTTTCAAGCCAGAAACTAGGGTTTCCTCTGTTCTGAAAACATATGCTTTGTCATCCATAGTGTCAGTTAATTCCTTTCTCACTTCGTATGGATTAACTTGTCCTCTTCCTCTAAATATGCCATCGAAAATTCTTTTTTCCTCGGCAAGGACTTGGTCATGTGATATTTCGATTGTAGAACCTTTTCTATCTAATGCAAATTGTGCTGCTTGCTCTCCAGTCATTCTTCCCCAAACTATACATTCTGATGTTGAATTTGCACCTAATCTGTTTGCTCCGTGTGTGCTATTACATGCAGCTTCACCTGCGGCCCATAAACCTCCCAGTTCTGTTTTCCCATCAATATCGGTATGAATTCCTCCCATCATATAATGACAAACAGGTCTAATTTCAATAGGAGCCTCTATTACATCAATACCTGAAAATTTTATTCCGATTTCTCTGATTCCGGAGAGCTTTTCTTTAATTTTTTCGTCTCCTAAATGAGTCAAATCTAATTTTAAACAATCAGAACCTGATTCGTGTTTGAAACCTTTTCCTTCTTGAATTTCCCTGATCATTGATCTCGATACAACATCTCTAGGGGCAAGCTCTAATTTTTCTGGAGCATACTTCTTCATAAATCGCTCATTTTGATTATTAATGAGATAACCACCTTCTCCTCTGGCTCCTTCTGTTATTAGAATTCCTGAGGGTAAGATACCTGTTGGATGAAATTGAACAAATTCCATGTCTTTCATGGCTAGTCCGGCACGGTAAGCCATATCAATACCATCTGGGGTAGAGGAATAAGCATATGTAGAGAAGCTGTAAATCCTGCCTGCACCTCCTGTACATATAATTCCAGCTGGCGACTTTATTTTGACAAAATTTCCGTTTTTCATTTCAATTGCTGTTAGACCCTGGAATAAATTATTCTCCTTAAGTATACTAGTGCAATACCATTCATTATAAAAATTAATGTTATCATACTTTTGACATGTATCGTACAACGTTTGCATTTCATAAAAACCAACTTTATCCTGAGCATATGTAGCGCGAGGGAAAGAATATCCACCAAATTTTCTCTGTCCGATTCTTCCATCTTTTCTCCTAGACCATGGCATACCCCAATGGTCTAATTGATAAATTTCATGCGGTATTGTTTTTACAAGTCTTTCCGCAACATCTTGATCGGCTAAAAAATCACTTCCTTTTATTGTATCATAAATATGAGATTCTATATTATCTCCTTCATCTTCAAATAAAACTGCTGCAGTCCCTCCTTCAGCAGAGACAGAATGAGATCGCATTACTTGAACTTTGGAAAAAACACCTATACTGGTATCACCTTTCCCATATGCTGCTGCAGCAATTGCAGCTCTCAAGCCAGCTAGGCCTGATCCAATAATAACAACATCATGTTGAATTGAATCTGTCACTAATTTTATCCCAAAAACGTGTATTCTTATAATACAAATATACTTTATGATTAACTCATGAGAAAATTACATGATGATAGATACTTGTATGTTAATATTGTCTATTTTAAAATGAAATCCAAAAAGAAAAAAGATGAATAAGCATAGAACTAAGCATTTAGGTGGATAATAAGTAACTTTTGTTGATTACTAGAATGAGTTGTCAAGATTTACATTTATTACTAGTAAGTAATTTGTAATTTTTATTATGGTTATAGAGTATCATAGGAGGGTATTCTTTGCTCCAAATACTTCAGACCAGGATATAGTAGATAGAGCAATCAAAATTCTTATTGAGAATGGTATAAATGACAAAGACATACAAATTAACTATAATACAAATGATTTAGAAGAGGGAGATCTCTATATTAGTTATGACCCTCCAGATCTTGTGATACGAACTGTTTACCAAAAGAAAACTAGTGGAATCATAAAGATGAAAAGTATTGCAATGATAAATCTATAATAGTAACTGATGAATATTTTTATCTAATGATTCTATATTTTCAATCATCTCTGTCCCATCCTTCATATTTTTAATTATTACATTGTTCTTTGAAATTTCATTTGGAGCAATAATTAGAGTCAGAGCTACCCCCTTTGAAGAAGCGTCAGAAAGTTGCTTTCGAAGTGATCTATTAGATAAATCATATTCTACACTATAGCCTTTTCTTCTTAAACTGCTTAAAATTGAAAGAGCTTTATTTCTAACTGATTCATTACTATTAGCAATATATACAATTTTTTTTATATTTTTTGGAAGTTTTTTATTATATTGCAAGGCTAAAATTATCCTTTCTACACCTCCAGCTGCACCTGCTGCGCCAATATCAGGACGTCCAAATACATTGGTAAGTTTATCGTACCTCCCACCTCCTACTAAGGAACCAATATTAGAGAGCTTGTCGAATACCTCAAAAACAATTCCAGAATAATAGTCTAACCCTCTCACTATACCTAGATTTACTCTTATGTTCGGAATATTTCTGGATTCTAATGAAAAAAACAAGTCTTTTAAATATCTAGTACTTTTTAAATTCTTTAACTTTTCATGAGAGTTAAGATCCAAAATACCTCCTTTGAAAGAAGAAATTTCCAAGAGATCGCGAAGAATTTGTTCATCAAGAACATCCTTGTATTCTATACATACTTGTCTGATTCCTTTTTTTGGCACTTTATCTATAGCTCTAAAAAGGTTTCCGATGGAATATTCATCGTCAAGTCCATACCTGATTTTAATATATTCTTCAAGAATTCTTCGATCACTTATTTCAATCATTATTTCAAGATTGAGTTTAGTGAAAAAAGTAGAAACAAATTCAATTATTTCTGCTTCTGAATCGATATTAAAATTATCATAAATTTCAATGTCCCATTGGTGAAAATAGCGATATCGACCGGCTTGAGGTTCGTCATATCTGAAAACTCCACCAAAATTAGCTAATTTTATAGGCATAGGTATATCTCGTTTTGAGACAGCAAATCTGGTTATCCCTATTGTAAGGTCATAACGTAAGGCGATATCGCGTCCACCTTTGTCCTTGAAACTATAAACCTCGTTTATTATTGATTCGCCGCTTTTTGCTTCTAGTGTTGATAATAATTCTATAGGTGATGGTTCGATAACTTGAAAATTATATGAGGAAATCGTTTCATAAAATTTTTCTCTAATATAATTGATATAAAAGGCATCTTCTTGTGATATATCTCTCATCCCTCTTGGTAAATCCAACTTCACAATAAAAATTCAAAAATCTTGGAATTTAGATTTTCCGTTTTTTCATTATTTTTATAATATGGTTTAAATCAGTTCATTGAAGCATGGAAGAGAAATTTAGATACCTAGACCATATGACAGATCTTATAGTAGAAGCTTATGGTAATACTTTACCAGAATTATTTGAAAACTCAGCTTTAGGAATGATAAATGCCATGTTCGACATTTCTAATATAAAATTAAATCATTCACTCAAGATAATTGCACAGGGACACGATTTTAAAAGCTTACTCTATGATTGGATTGAAAAAATCATATTATCGATATATATTGAAAGGATGATTGTTGTAAAGTTTGATTCTTTTTCATTCTCAAAAATAATTATAAATGACGATTTGAAGAATAATAATAACAGCAACAATAACGTAATAAAAACAATAAACTTGACAGAAATGGAATTTGTTGATGCTCTAGGTTTGAATAATGCTACTGAGAACTCGGATTCAAAAGTTTCAGAAGACTGTAATTGGATTTATAAAATGGAATGTACTGGATATGGAGATAGAATCGATTTACATAAACACGAGTACAAGATAGAAGTAAAATCTATAACATATCATGAAATGAAAATAAAAAGAAACAAGGAAGGTCATTATACTTCGAGATTCTTGGTGGATCTATGATAATTATACTTACTACCACAAACTACCCGTTCTCCAAAAATCTTAAATAATTTTATAAACTTTAGTTATGATCAAGTGATATTCACATGAATTCCAATCCAAACAATAATGATGAACTCATAATAGAATTGTCTGAAGTGAACTTCGAAGAATCAATAAACGGTAATAAACCCATTCTTGTTGACTTTTGGGCCACATGGTGCGGTCCATGTAAATTTATGGTACCTGTATTCGATAAAATGGCAAAAAAATATTCATCAAAGATTGATTTTGGTAGACTCAATGTAGACGATTCTCAATCAATCGCTGTAAAATATGACGTCTATGCAATTCCCACATTTATAATATTTTATAAAGGAGAAACAATCGAACGCGCGGTCGGTGCTGTTGGGGAGAAAGGGTTAGAAAATATCCTTGGAAAAATTCCTTGAATCTTTCTTTCTTTGACTTGCCATTTGTTAGTGACAAAAGATCATCCTTGACGTTCTTACTACCTAACCTAATTATCTGATAATAATAAATGTGATTATTTTCTGCTTGGGTGACGAATCCTAAAGGTTATGACTATTTATTTAACTTGATTTTACCTTTTTATTTGATGAGGTATTTAATTTAATTATATTTCATTAATAGAAAGAAGGAAGAAATATATTCTGAAATTCCAAACAACTCTAAAATATTTTTTTAAACAAAATCAAATATATCCATATGCCGGGTCAGATTTTCTTTTTAAATTCAAGATAAATTCAAATACTTCTTTTTCTTCCTCATTGAGTCGATGACTAAATTTTTCAATTAATAGCTTTGCCTGTCTACTATTTAGATCAGTATAAAAAAAATCGCCTTCATTGATTTGTCTCCCAATTGTAGGGCCTCTTATAGATACAGCAACCTGCATACCTTTTCGTGCTTCGTCGATATTTTTTCCTTTATCTTGAATTTGATGGATTGTTCCCACCTTAGATCCTTGCTCATTTATAACATGATTTTTTTGTTTGATTTTTCCGACAAGTATTTCTGCTCCGAAAACAGCTGGATCATTCCTTCTAAATACAAAACCCTTTAAAAACTGGATTTTACAAATAGGTGGAATTTCCTCATACATGATGGAATCGGCATGTTCCTTTTGATATTTTACCCAATCAGTATATGTTCTTACTAGATTATAGATAATTTTTTCATTAAATATTGGAACTTCTTGTTCTGCAGATTCCTTTTCAGCATCATCTAAAACTTTAACATTGAAACCCAATATTACTCCAAGATATCTTTCTTTATCTTTAACTGCATGAGCTGCCAAAACATCTCTTCTAGTTATATGGCCAATATCAGCAGTTTGAATAGGTATGTTTTCTTTTTTCAACATATCAATTATAGCTTCAAGTGATCCAATTGTATCACATCTAAGAATAACGCCTAATGAATTAGTATTATTAATAAAAGTACCTTTGACTTCTGATTCAATAAGCTGTCGAATCTCTTTCTCTTCTTGTTGGGTTCTTACTACATACAAAGGACTTCCAGCCAATACACCTCCCAAATCAGGAGATACTATTCTTAAACCTGCTGCTGAAATTACTTCAGTTACTGACCTAAATTTATCTCGGGGATCACGCATTTCATCGAGAGGTTTTGGAAGGAGTAACGCTTTAACTTTAGTTACTACTATATCCTCTCTCTTTGCAACCATGATCATATCCCCTTGCTTAATAGTTCCATCTAATAATATCATATTTGCAGAAGGACCAAGACCAAGTTCTTCGTTAATTTCTAGAATTATACCTCTAACATAGTCATAACGTCTCTCCAACCTTTTTTTCATATACTGTTGTGCTAAGCCGACAAGCACCGCCATCAATTCTGGGATTCCAATTCCTGAAACAGCACTAATTGGTACTATGGCCAACTCTTTATCGAATTCTTTAATCCGCCAAAAAGCTTCAGAATTAAAGCCCATCCGTGAGAGTGATCCTACAACAGTGTAAATTTTTTCATCTAAAAGAGTAAGAACATTAGAATCCTGTTTCTTTATTTCTTCAGATATAAATCCTAAATTAATTGTATTTTCCTTTCGGCTTCGACTTGTATCCCCCTTTTTTTTCCCTTTCCAACCTGAAACCATATCCACTTTATTCAATGCCACCACAAATGGAACCTTTCTCTTTTTTAGTATCTCTATGCTTTCTATCGTCTGCGGCTCGAATCCTTTGTTTACATCTGCAACTACTATTGCTATATCTGCAGCAGATCCTCCTCTACTTCTCAGATTAGCAAACACTTCATGTCCAGGAGTATCAATAAATAGCAGTCCTGGAATTTGCTCATCAGTTTTAGTAAGACGTTCATATAATACTCCAGTTATTGTCTTAATAGTTTCTATTGGAAAAAAGCTTGCTCCGATATGTTGTGTGATACCTCCAGCTTCTCTTGCCTGTACTGCTGTACCTCTGATCTTATCTAATAAGGAAGTTTTTCCAGAGTCTACATGACCCAAAACAACTACTACTGGCTGTCGGAGATTCACATTGTTACTACTTAAAAATGACTGTTGATTCTTTTATAAAACTTTCATACGAATCAGAAGCATGGATAATATTCTTTGTAATGCCAAGACCATAATCTCCTCTAATTGTCCCAGGTTGAGCTTCAAAAGATCGAGTTGAGCCAATCATTAGTCTTACAATATTTATCGCATTCTCTCCTTCCAAAATACACGCTACAACAGTTGAAGATGAGATAAATGACACAAGTTCGTTGAAAAATGGTTTATCTTTGTGAGCAGAATAAAATTCTTCTGCTTTTTCTTTTGTAAAAATATACGATTTAAGTTCTTTAATTAGAAATCCCTTAACCTCAAATCGAGACAATATTGTTCCAGTGAGTTTGCGTTCAAAAGCATCAGGTTTTACAACTATTAATGTTTGCTCGTTCATCTATATTATCAATTCGATTCAAATTAGGATTTAGAGACCTTGATTCCACCCTTGACGAATTTGTTAGTCCATTTCATCTTGCGGGGATCTCTTCTTAACTTGCGGAGATTTTTTTTGCATTTGTTTGAACATGTCCATTGAATAGATCCATCATTCTTGACCAACATAATTCCGCTAGCAGAGGAAATACGTTGTCCACAAAAGAAACAATTGCGTAAAGAAGTAGCTGTTTTACTCATTTAATTAAACCTCATTATTTTTCTCTTTATATATCATTTATATTACTTTATTTTTCTGGCTTCTCTTTCAGTCTCTCTGAGCATTAGTACATCATTCATCCTAACAGAGCCTTTTACATTTCTTGTTAAAATTCTGCCTTTATCTTTGCCTTCTAAAACTCTTACTCTTACCTGAATTACTTCTCCTGCAATACCGGTTCTACCAACTATCTGAATTACTTCAGCAGGAACAACTTTCTCTTCTACTGTTTTACTCATTAACTATAACACCTGATTATTAATTATTCACTAGGAGATTTTGTATTTCTGTTTTTTGTAGAGTTGACTATTTCATCTAAAATGTGTTGAGACTCACCTGCATCAATAATTGAGGCAGCTGCAGAACCTACACTTATTCCCATTGCTTCTCCTAGTTGTTGTTTACTTGGTACAAAGACATACGGGGCATTTCGTTCTTCACATATAATAGGGAGATGTGCCACTACCTCTGGTGGTTCAACGTCTTCAGCAATAATTGCGAGTTTACTAACTCCTCTTTCAATTGCCTTGGTTGTTTCATTTGTCCCTTTTCTTATTTTTCCACTATCTTTAGCTATTCTTAGTGCTTCATAAATAGCACTAACCAAATCTTTTGGGACTTCAAATTTAACATAATATGGTTTACTCATTATTCAATATCACCCTTTGGGATCATCCATCTCTTTACAAAATAGAGACTATTAAAATGTTACCTCTATTAGGAGAATTTTGAAAATTTATTTATTTTAGAGTAAAAATTTATTTTCAAATTGTGTACCTATTGAAATGAAATATTGGTAATTTGAAACATAACTGCCTTAACATTGCAAAAATAAAAAGTTAACTTTTGACTTTATTAACCCTTATCATTTTTCATAAAAATTTCTTTTGATGAAACATCGAGACATCCTAGTTATTTAAAAATAAAAAAATAATAATAATTGATAAACAAATAGATAGAGATGATTCATTTGATAATACAATATATTATATGAATTGTCAAGTGTGTTTAACTATAATTTTGATCAATTTTGATATTCTTTGATGTTTTCTAGGGTTAACCTTAAATAATTATGTTATTTATTATTATAGAGTTTGAATGACACAATCATAAAAGGCACATATACGCACAAAATAACTTTAAACTATACATACATGTATGATACGGTTTGAAAAGAGAGAGATTGAATGCAAGAGAGGTTTATTAATTAGGTAGATCATAATGAAGGCGCAAATAAAACGCAATATACCAAACAATTCTAAGACACCCCAAAAATCTAAAAATAAAAACTTTGACTACAACAAACCTGTTGGTAAGTGTATGATTTGTTATACATTGTCAGGCTGGCACTGTTATGACTGTGGTAACGATTATTGTCAAAGCCATTTTCATATCCATAAAGAGACTAAGCAATGCTCTTAAAATTTTAACTCGAAAATTGTCATGAGTCATATTATAATGGAGTAAATTTATTTATCTAATCTTGATAATATAATTAAATAATTAATCAACTTAATAATTGAATATTTCATTTGGTTTAAATTATTAACTAATAAATTAAAAAAAAATTTTTTTTCAAATAAAAATTATTAAAAACCACGAAATTATATTCTCGGGTTGTTCATTTATTATGATAACAGTTGTAATGCGGGAGGTGGGATTTGAACCCACGAATCCCTAAGAAACAGGGTTGTAGGAAAATACTAGCCGACCAATTCACTATTATTACTTTTCTTTCTAAGCCTCGCACTGTCATTCCATCTTTTTCTTGATAAGAAGAGGACAGACCTGCGCCGTTGGCCTGGCTTGGCAACCCCCGCACTTGAGATACAATTTATAATAGCCAAATTTATCTATTCTTAAATTAATGGATTATGACGATTAAAGTAGAAGAAAATAAATCGAATGTCCAGAGGCTATTTGGAACTAATGGAGTCAGAGGAATATACGGAAAAGAATTAACTTTTCCCTTGGTAATGGATTTGACCTACTCATTAGCAACATATTTTAAAACTGGACCGATTGTTCTAGGATATGATGGCAGAAAATCGAGTCCGCTTTTATCAAATATAGTATCGGCTGTATTAAATGCAGGTGGTTTGGATGTAATCATGGCAGGTCAAATACCTACTCCGTGTTTACAATATGCTGCTAAAGCAAAAAAATGCGGAGGTGGAATAATGATTACAGCTTCGCATAATCCACCTGAATACAATGGAATTAAACCTTGTGCTTCTGATGGTGTAGAGATATCAAGACAAGACGAACTTAAGGTCGAAGAGATCTATTATACCCGAAACTTTTCAAAAATGGATCAAACCAATAAGACAATAGCAGATCAAAATATTGTAAATGAGTACATGGACAAAGTTTTATCTTTAATAGACGTTGAAAAAATACAATCTAAATCGTTTAAAGTGGTAATGGACCTGGGTAATGGCGTTCAGACCCTGGTTGCACCATATTTGTTAAAAAAACTTGGTTGTCAGGTTTTTACAATAAACAGTAATATTGATGGGGATTTCCCAGGGAGAGGGCCAGAACCAACCGTAGAAAATTTAACTAGCTTATCTAATATGGTGAAAGATTTGAATGCAGACTTTGGAGTAGCATATGATGGAGATGGAGACAGAAGTTTATTCTGTGATGAAAAAGGAAATGTTCATCCAGGAGATAAAACTGCTGCTGTGCTTATCAAGTATTTAATAAATGGAAAACTTGATGGATCAGAGATAATATGCCCAATAAATACGACTTTAAATGTTCAATTGGTTGCAGATGAAGGTAATTCAAAAGTTGTATATACAAAAGTAGGTAGTGTTGAAGTCTCTCGAGAGATGGTTAAAAGAAATGCTCTTATTGGTTTAGAAGAGAATGGAGGTTTCATGTACGGTAAATTAAACCAGGTTAGAGATGGTGCAATGACTACAGCATTAGTTTTAGATATGCTTACTAGTTTTTCATCGACCAATAATAATACAGCTAATTCATTTTCTGAAATCATAGCATCACTAAAAAAATTAGCTCAATTTAAAACCAAATTTAAATGTCAGTCTAAGAAGGTTGCAAATAAGATAGTTACCAAATGTTTAGAACATGGATCTCCGAAAAAAATCGAAAAGTTAGACGGAGCCAAAATTTGGATTGACGATGAATCATGGATAATGATTAGACCCAGTGGAACTGAACCGCTAGTAAGAATGTATGGCGAGTCGACTTCTCAAACACTCTTGGATTCAAAAGTGAGAGAATACACAAGAATAATAGAAAGTGTACTACAATAAAATAAAAAAATATCAAAGCCAAAAAAGTCTTGAAAATGTTGAATCGAAATAAAATTAAAGAAACTAAGAAAACTTTTATCGAAATAACGGTGATCGGAAAGGATAGAAAAGGTGTGGTTGCCGAAATTACCAATTTCATCTTTAAGAATTATGGAAATATTGAAAAAATAAATCAAAATGTAATAAAAGGGCTTTTCGGTATGCAGCTTGAAGCTTCATTCAATAGAATGATAAAGGAAGATCTTGATAGAGGGTTAGAAGCACTTGCTAGAGATTTGAAGATGGAGATCAAGGTCCATTACCAAGAACCAAATAGATTAACTAATATTGCTATTCTCATAAGTAATGAAGATCATTGCGTATTAAAAATACTTGAATCGTACCATAAAAAGGAACTTAAAGCAAAAATTCCTATTATAATTGGTAGCTCTAATGAATTAAAAACAATATCCGATAAATATAATATTCCTTTCTATTTGATTGACGACAAAGATCAAGTAAAAGCTGAAAGACAAATTTTGAAATTATTTGAAGAGTACAACATAGATATGGTAATTCTTGCGAGATATATGAGAATTCTTACCCCAAATTTCGTTTGGAGATATCCAAATAAAATCATCAATATTCATCCATCATTATTACCTGCCTTTCCTGGTGCATACGCTTATGTTCAAGCTTATGAAAGAGGAGCAAAAATCGTTGGTTGTACAGCACATTTTGTAATTGAAGACTTAGACCAAGGACCAATTATATGCCAGAAATCATTTAATGTTATGGATACAGACGATATAGATTCCATTAAAAACAAAGGCAGAAAATTGGAAAGTTCGACTTTGCTTGAGGCAGTAAAATTAGCATTGGAAGGAAAACTCGAAGTTTATTGGGGAAAGGTCCACATTAAAAAAAATCGAAAAAGAAAATAAGATTATTTTTTGGCCATCCTCATCCATCATCACTATCATCATCATCATCATCATGATATCCATGTTTTTGTTTTTTTACTAAAATGGTAAACATTCTAAAATAAAGATAAAGAGGTAATGAAAGGAAGAAAAGGAGGGGAGAAGTAGAAAGGATACTGTTGCAAAATGAATAATAATATTTATCGGTTATCTAATAAGGATATAGAAAAATGGAAAAAAAAATCAGATATAATAATAATTCCGATAGGCTCTTTAGAACAGCACGGTGCTCATCTTCCAGTATCCACAGATTCAATAATAATAGAGTATTTAGCAAAAAACGTTGCTGAAAAAATTCAGAGTTTATATATCCCAGCAATAACTTACGGCATTTCCTTTGAGCATGAACCATTATTTAATATTTCAATATCCAACAATACTTTCTCCAATCTTATTGGAGATATCTGTGTCTCACTTGGAAAATATGGAATGAAAAGTATAATCTTGTTAAATGGTCATCATGGAAACCTAGGATCAATGCATTATGTATCTCAAAATGTTTCTCATAAAATTTCTTCAAATACAAGAGTCGACTTTATAAATTACTGGAATCTAATGAATGAGTTTGATCATGCTGGTGAAATTGAAACATCTCTTTTACTAGCAATTAACACAAAGTTGGTCAAAATGAAAAAGGCACGCGGAAATACTAATGAGATTAGAGGATCAAAAATTGCGTATACAAGTCTTACATCAAGTCCAGGATCCTTCCCAAAAATCACAGGAAATGGAGTATGGGGTGATCCTACAAAAGCATCAATATTAAAAGGACGGTCGTTGCTGAACGATTTAATTCTAAGAATCGAGCAAACTATAGTAGAACTTAGACAGTATAATTAAGCCAAAAGAGATATAATCAATTTTGTTGTTGTAGTATTTCACTTATAAAAATAGTGACTTTGAATGAAATTTTAATATATAACTAATATTCATTTGTTAGTAACAGGTAGAATTAGTATTGTCAATTGATATGGCCGTAAAGGTTTTGGATGAGAGTTTTGGAAAAATCGTACTGATAAAATTAAAAGGTGGTAAAGTAATTAGAGGAACTCTTCATGGATTCGATCAACACATGAACTTATTACTTGATGATGCTGTAGAGATAGTAGAAGGCAAGTCGTCAGATTTGGGAACTATTGTAGTAAGAGGGGATAATGTAGTTATAATATCTCCACCGCCAGTATAAAATAAGGGGAGTATCTGTAACAAGGAGGTTGATATGAGAACATGACAAAAGGAACAACTTCAATGGGTAAATACACACGAAAGAAGGTACATATAAGATGCAGAAGATGTGGCCATAATTCATTCCACAAGCGGGGCAAAGCATGTTCAAAATGTGGCTATCCCGATCCAAAAATGAGAAAATATAACTGGATCAAACGTCAAGTTATGTAATGAAATAAAA
>DASQLB010000244.1:0-25952 GCA_035630235.1 Nitrososphaeraceae archaeon
AATAAATATTGGTCTAATAAAAGTCATCCTATCAATACTTGCAGTAACGACATTCGATTGATTAGCATGTCTTTTTGCGACTATACCAGCTATAAGATCTACATGCTTTAATATAACACCTCCAAAAACATTTCCTTTCGGATTGGCATCCGAGGGTAACATCATGAGTGTTGTTTCTGCTTTTGATTCACTAGGAGTCTTTTTGAGATTCTTAAACGGATTTTGCAAATATAAATATGTCAATGTCTTCATTATTATAAATATATTAATATCAACGATATCAATTTCTTCTATAAATAAAATTATCTTTAGCGATAATATAGTAAGTTATGAAATGTAATGAACAGTAAAATTTGTCATTATGTTAAATATTGCAGATAATTTAATAGTAATTAAATAAATTATGTACTGGATTTATAAAAAAGGGGATTTTTTTGTTCAACTTTTAATTGACAAATCATTTATTTAACATTAGGTCAGTATATTATCGTTTGAATGCATTCGATAAAAGTAGAAGGAAACAAACATCATGGTGTCTTGATTGTGATAAAGTTTTTGATACCAAAATAGATGCTGAGATTCATAAAGAAAATTTAAGTCATAGATTAAAAATTATAGAATTCTGGACAATATCACGATAAATAACAAAATAAGAATTAACAGATATAGAATATAAATTTCTAGTATAAATGTATAAAATTCTAATTCTTCCTAATACCGCTGAATCCAGCTCCAAGAATTTCATGCCTACAGATTTTAAGTATATTATGAATGACTTCTTTTATATTGTCAATCATGTTACCTAGTATCCGCACCACTAATCCAGAATCATTTGGTAGTATTGAACATCGTGCTATTGTTTTATCATATTTTTGCATGTTTTCGCTAATTTTTTCGTTTAGAATATTTACATATTTAGATGGAATTAACAAGTACATATTTGATAACATATTAAATTCTTCGAGAATTCCTAATCTTTTTAATGGATTTTTTTTTGGTTCTAATAAAGCTGTGTCAACAAGCTTTAATGTTCCCGATGGGTTTTTGGCTATAGTCTTTAAATAACATACATCATAGTCAAAATATTCACCCATAGCCATACGACCAGGAACTATAGTTTCAGAATATATCAAGGTTGCATCATCAGATACCTGAAGATTCACAGATTGATAGAATCGCGAGTCTCTATAAGGTATTATTTGATCAGGAATATATTCAAGATAGCACTTACTGTCTAATGATATATTCAATATTTGTGTTGCAAAATTTTTATCCATCCTGTAGAGCCGAGTAGCCCCTTGAGTAGTTATATGAGCAATTGCGTTTTGAGCTAGCTTAATATCAATTCTATATCTATCTCCTTGTAGCACTCCACCAGATGGAGAGATGATATATAGATAGGCCATAGATGGAAGACTTTCCTCAAGGTACAAAGCTCTTTGGGTAAATAAAGGTACTTTTGAGAATTGTTCCTTGATAACGGTCTTGTTTACTTTGGCGTTTTTCTCTAAAAGTAAAACTAGAGCCCCTAATTTTCCTGCTTTTCCTACACCTAGCTGACTAAGCTCTGAGTCATAATACAATACCTCTTGAGGAATATCGTCTGGAATAAAATATTGCAAGTCTTTCACGTTAATTATTCAGTTTTCGTAGTTTTTGGTGGTATATCAAATAAAACATCTTTTATAATATTATCTGCTACTTCTTTAATTCCATCTCCCGTTTTACAGTTTACAAAAACAAAAGGTTTATCCTTTCTAATTAATTTGGCATCTCGTTCCATTATCTTGAGGTCTGCTCCCACATGCGGTGCTAGATCAATTTTATTAATTACTAATAGATCACAATTTTCTATGCCAAGACCACGTTTTCGCGGATATTTATCACCACCAGCAACATCAATAATATATATAAAATAATCAGCTAGTGCAGGACTGAAGGTGGTTGTAATATTGTCTCCACCACTTTCAATAATTATTAAGTCTAACTCTTGATTATGAGCTGATTCAATATCTTCAACCACTGAGAGATTCATCGAAGGATCTTCTCTCACTGCCGTATGTGGACATCCACCTGTAGCTAATCCAATTACCAGACTTTCAGGCATAAGCCCTCGTTCTGATGCCAAATTCCTTCTCATTCTATCAGCATCTTCTTTTGATACTACATCATTAGAAATAATAGCAGTCCTATAACCTATTTGACTTAATAAAGGAACAAATTGTTCTATCAACATTGTCTTACCGGAACCTACTGGGCCACCAATACCGATTCTGGGAATTCTTTTAAATGTCATCGCAAGGTAATGAATGATATTTTATGTAATAAACATTTTTGAATCCATTCTTTCGTGTTTCATTTGAACAAGATCGATGCCTGGACTGAACTGCCATAAATGGGAGAAATGTCTCTTTATATTATTGTGTATAACCGTTGTTATCATTGGTTTTAACTCGTGAATAACCTGTTGCCCTTCAATATGCTGTAACATTCCTAGTCTAAGGGCAGCACCTGTAATACTAACTGTAAATCCATATAATAAAATTAGACATGCACGTTCTTTTTTGATATTTAAACTATTTGCTGCTAGTGCTAGGGCAACGGGATATATACCACTTGCAGTTTTGTTTTTTATTGATTGATAATAAGAAGAAATTAAATTATTATTTGAAAAGCTCGATAAACAATTTAAAAGCTGTCTGCCTGATCTTGTTGAAGCGTCACGAATATCTTTTATTAATTTCATTGCGAATAGAATATTGTCTATCTCTATTATTTTAGTTATATCTTCTTGTTTAGCAAAGTCATACGCATTTGAAAGAGCTGCACAATCTGCAGGTCCTATTTGAAACTGTAAACAAACTTTTATGAACTCTATGACTTCTTGTTTAGTTTTGATTCTTTTATCATAAAACAATGTTTCTAATCCACTCGATGTGGTATACATTCCAGTAGGAAAGAATGAATCTCCTAGCTGAAGCATACTGACTTCTTCTAAGAGAGATCCTTCAGGTATGAGAGTATCATCCGAAGCATCGTATTCCATATTATTATTCTTATTATCATCAACAGTAGTGTCAATCGTATTACTAAATTTAGTGCTCATGAATATTCGATCCCTCATCTGGTTCAAAGATCATGTTACCACTTTGAATATCAAGGAATTTATCATATGATGAGAACATCTTTTTTAGCATTTCCAGTTCTGTTTCAGCTTGCAATGGAAAAATGACTTGATTTTTTGTTACCTTTATAGGTCTGTGTAAGTTACCAAGACTATGTCCAATCTTAACAGAGAGTGGAAAAATATTTTCTTTATCTTCATAACTTTTGAAGGTGATTATAGCTACAGATTCTGATTCAAGTGTCAACATTATCATTTTGTTGTCATCCATAAAAATTACATCATCATTTCTTAAATTAGGGCTATGTTCAAATATAAAAGCAACATCAGTTTTCTTATCCGTACTTTTTCTCATTCTCAATTTTTCCGCTTCCATTCTAGTTATTACTACTTTTTCGCAAAGACTATTTTTTAACATATAATCATATTTTTTCTTTAGGTTAGAATCTGTTTTGATATTACCTAAAATTTGATTGACAGTTATCATGTTACTTTTGATTCATCTCCATCACATTTTTTCAGATTGCTTATATTAATGGATTTTGAGTTTCTTAATTCATTGACTTTATCTATCATAGATGTAAGATTTTTTGTGTAATCTATGTACCCATAATGTTCAAAATGAGATTTAGTTACCATTGCAAAGATAAATCCAGAGCTGGTAAAAAGCAATTCCGATCCTATCTCAAATTTTTTTGCTATTATGCATGTGGTTACTCGATGTAAAGTATAGTCAATATTAAGGTGTGATTTAGGATCAATAAATCCCGACATTTGTTTTATTTTACCTTCCTCTGCTATTATATGTCTAATTTCTTTTGGATTTTTGATAATCAAATTTTCCCCTACATTATTTTCTTCAACACAATGACGAATTTGCATAGCACATCACCTTATCTCTTTATTTCCGATAAACTTTGCTGACTAAGATCTTCAGCAGCTAGGTTTCTATCGATTCTTAAAACTGATTTAGAAATTTCGCCAGCTGCCTCAAGAGCCATTAATTTAACCAATAGAGGATCAAGAATTCCCTTTTCAAACATATTCACTAGATCCCCCGTGTCAATATCAACTCCAATATTTGGTTTTGATGCTTTAGCTGCCATTACTTTTTCTAATCCATTGAATCCAGCATTTGTGAGGATTTGTCGCATAATACTTTCTAGCGCTGATGCTACAACTTCTAGCCCAACTTGTTCTAATCCCTTTAATCGTAAACTCTTTAACTTTTCAATTACATGTATCTCTGCTGCACCACCTCCAGCAACTATTCCTCTGTTCAAGGCAGCTTCAGACGCATTGACACCATCTATTACAGACCTCCATCTTTCAAGAGAAGTTTCCTTGGTGGTTCCAGAAACTATAATTGTAACTATATTTTTTCCTGAACCGTTTTCGATATATATAAGTCCAGTATCTTCATCCTCATATATAGAATCAGCATATCCGAGGATATCAGCATTCTTGAGATCTTCAATCATCCTCACAGGTTTTGCACTAGTATATCTTGATAGAAATTCTATTTCTTCAGAAGATATTCTCGTTGCAAAGATGTTTTTTGCAACTAAAAGATTCTCGATAACTTCATCTACTTCAGGAGAAGAAATTAGAAGAGTATTGGCACCTGTGGCTATAATTTCATTTACTATTTTTTTAGATTTTAGTAGCCGATCATTTTCCATATTCAAGATTTCTTCATAACGATTATTTTCTTTCAACCAAGATTCTTTTACCGGTTTTAAATCAAGTTTTACTATCATTATTTTAGGTTTTAGTATTCGCATAGGCATTTCTTGATCCATACGTTTTCTTTCCAGAACTATCCCATTGAAAACCGTGTCAGAAACATTAGTTTTTCTAATTACTTTGATTGATTTATCAAAATCAAATAAATTGTTATATATAGAATTATTTCCTACTGTTCTGATTGATTTTATTACTAACTCTGATAAGTTAACACCATCTAACTTTGAAGATAGAGAGGTTTTTATAATTTGTTCCAATTCTTTATCCTCAAGAGATATTTTTTTAGCATCTTTTTCTAAAATTTTACATGCATGTTTTACACCATTTTCTATTCCTTCAACTACTTTTGTAGGATGAACTCCTAGCTCTTTAATGAGCCTCTTCCCTTCTTTTATCATTTCTGATGCCATCACTACTGCAGTTGTGGTCCCATCACCTACTAATTGCTCTTGCCTTTCTGCTATTTCGACTATCATCCGTGCAACTGGATGAATTGCCTTTAGAGAGAGAAGAATGGTTACACCATCATTTGAAACGTGCCTATTCATCGCTTGATCTATTAAGAGTTTATCTAAACCTTTAGGACCCAAAGTAGTTCTTACTGTTTCTGCAACTGCCATTACTGCCTGTGAATTTGATTCTAGAGCATTAAATTCTACATTTTCAGCTATAGGTCTCCAAACTCCATGATTAGGACTAGACATAAGATATAATCTTCAGAAGGAGTATATATTTAATAATAAAAAATAAGAAAAATCAGATATTATTTCTATCTATGCCATAAAGTATCTTTGTGCTAGAGATAGTTCAGTAGCAGGATCAACTGTAGCTATCTTTCCATCTAGTTTAACTTCATATGTCTCTGGATCGATAGTGATCTCAGGAGTCTTGTCATTCCATACCATATCATTTTTTCCTATATTTCTGCAGTTATGCACAGGATAGAGTGTTTTTTCTAATCCGAGTTTTTGGCCTACGCCAAGATTGACTGCTGCTTTAGATGTAAAAGTCAATGAGGTTCGTTTTACTGCTTTGCCTAAGGCTCCAAACATTGGTCTATAATAAACTGGTTCAGGAGTAGGTATAGAGGCATTGGTGTCTCCCATTATGGACCATGCTATGAAACCTCCTTTAAATATCATTTTTGGTTTTGCACCAAAGAATGCAGTTGGATACATTACCAGATCCGCATATTTGCCCACTTCGAGGGAACCCAGAGCATCAGCTGCTCCATGTGTAATTGCACAATTTATAGTGGTTTTTGCAATGTACCTTTTTGCTCTAATATTATCATTATCTCCTGTCTCTTCAGCTAGTTTTCCTTTCATCTTCTTCATTTTATCGGCAGTCTGCCATGCACGAATAACTACTTCGCCGATTCTACCCATAGCTTGACTATCAGAAGAATACATACTCAAGACACCTTCGTCATGTAGAACATCTTCTGCGGCAATTGTTTCCGCTCGAATCCTAGATTCTGCAAAGGCAACATCTTCAGCAACTGCAGGATTTAAGTGATGACAGAACATTAACATGTCCAAGTGCTCATCTACTGTGTTGACAGTATAGGGTCTAGTAGGATTAGTTGATGAAGGCAAAGCAAATTGTTCTCCTGCTATCTTCATGATATCAGGTGCATGTCCTCCGCCCGCCCCTTCTGTATGGTATGTATGCACTGTTCTTCCATCTATAGCATTTATTGTATCCTCAACATATCCACACTCATTTATAGAGTCAGTATGAATTGCTAACTGTGTATCAGTGGCATCTACAGCACGAAGTGATGCATCGAGAACAGCGTTAGTAGTTCCCCAATCCTCATGATCTTTTAGACCGCAGGCTCCAGCATCAATCTGTTCTAATAGGGTAGCAAGTGATGGATGAGAATCGTTACCCTTACCAAGAAATCCCCAATTTACTGGAATATCCTCTACACTTTCCATCATTCTACTTATATTAAAGACACCTGGTGTGCAAGTTGTTGCACATGTTCCATCTGCTGGTCCAGTACCTCCTCCGATCATGGTAGTAATGCCATTACTAATTGCATCGGTATATTGTTGTGGAGATATCATATGAACATGGGTATCCCAATGTCCTGGTGTACATATTGTATGTTCTCCCGCAGTAGCCTCTGTGCATGCAGAAACTATCATGTTTGAAGTGACCTTGTCCATGGTTAATGGATTTCCTGCTTTGCCAATCCCTGCGATTTTACCGTCCTTTATCCCAATATCCCCTTTAACTATTCCCACCATAGGATCTAGAACAACAGCATTCGTAATCACATAATCTAGTGCACCGTTAGCGTTTGTAATTCCTGATGCTTGAGCAAGTCCATCTCTTATTGTTTTTCCTCCTCCAAATACACATTCATCACCTGGAGAAATCAGGTCTTTTTCAACTTCTATAATAATATCAGTGTCTCCCAGTCTAATTTTATCTCCTTTAGAGGCACCAAACAAATCAGTATACTGTTTTCGAGTTAATTTTAAAACCATAGTCTTCTCATCTCCTAAGAACTAAACCCTTTGAATCCAAGGTTTTTTGCTTTTTCAAGAGCAGCTTGTTTTCCCATTTTCGAATTTAGCCCACCCATAGTAAGACCATTAAACCCATAAACGATTCTTTTTCCTCCAAGCTCGCAAAGTTCTACTTCACGAGAATCTCCAGGTTCAAATCTTATAGAAGTTCCTGCAGGAATATTTAATCGATATCCATATGCTTGCTCTCGTGGGAAATCTAACGCCTTGTTCACTTCAAAAAAGTGAGTATGTGATCCCACTTGACACGGTCTATCACCTGTATTACTTACAGTTATGCTTACTGTTTTTTTATTACCATTACAAATAATTGGATCAGAAGATAAAATATATTCTCCTGGAATCACGTTAGTTGATTCCTCCTTTAATTTCTAAATTATTTTTAATACTTTGATTCATTTTTATTCTCCTCTATTGAACTGGATCATGAACCGTAACTAATTTTGTTCCATCTGGAAAAGTTGCTTCTACTTGAACTGTATGAATCAACTCAGGTATACCGTCCATAACATCATTCCTAGTTAAAACCTCTCTAGCTGATTTCATTAACTCTGCTACACTTTTTCCATCTCTAGCACCTTCAACAACAAAATTTGCTATATATGCTACAGTTTCTGGATGATTAAGTTTAACTCCCCTTTTTTTTCTACCTTCAGCAATTTGGGCTGCAGTCCAAATCATCATCTTATCAATTTCACGTGGAACTAACATCAAATTTCCAATTCACCTGAAATATTACTGGATTTGGATTATTTTAAATTTCAAATAATTAAATTATATAAATGGATATACACATTCTTAGCTAATTAGCCGACGTCGGCAATTCAATCTATCAAAGAGATATCGACAGGCAATATAGATTTTATCCAATAGACCATTTTACTAAAATCGCCATTCTTTTTAATGGAAAGAACATATTCATATTTATTATTAGCTTTTGTAAAAATCGTCAAATAGTTTTTTGTAATGAAGGAACCAAGCATATTTCGAACTACTGAATTTGATCCTCTTTTTATAACAATTTTTTGAACGTCAATATAGAAAATAGTAAATTCTAAATTTTCGTCCTGTAAAATTTTCTCTATTTTTAATTTTGCTGAATCTTTGATCTTGGATTGTTGTTTTTTCTTTGACAAAATCATATATGGAAATGGACCAAGTCCTGCAACAAATCCCATCTCAAATATTCTGTTTATTATTCTTTTTCTTGTTATAATAATACGTTTAGTGGTAAAATCAATTATAGAATTATACCCTAACCCACCTTGTTTCTCAGAATTTAATCTAACTAGGAGTTCTTCATGATTATTGTTGTTACACCAATCTATAAAATGTAATAGATTGACAACACTATTTTCATTATCTTTTTTATTGTGATTTAAAAAATCTAAGAATTTTTTAAAGTCGTCAAACTCCATTTCAAAAAATAAGGTTGTTTAGAATAAGAACTTATGGCCTTGACCATCCTATCCCAGCTGGAATATTTGTAAAGCCCGAGATTCCAAGTAAGAATATCCATGTTGTAAACACAAATGGCCCGGTTAATGCAGGTAAACCCCACGTTCCGAAAAATCGCTGGAAGGCAGGCATTACAAAGCTACATGTTACTACAGCAAATAACCCAATCAGAAATGCTTGAGGGCTTAACGGTATGAAACTCGTTAATGCAATCATTACTAGAACCTGATTAAAGCCATGTAGTCCTGCTCTCGTTTCCGCCGTTGGAAGTTTTGTTAGAATGGCCATTGCTGCACCTACCGCAGATCCAATAAGTGCCATTACTCCTCCCAGAAAGAGAGGGGAAAATTCATTCCATTGAGCGGTGTACCCATTGGTCCACCATGGTCTATTTTGACCTGTTAAAAGAGGTGCTAGCTCAAATGCTAAAGTGAGTCCAACTACCCAAAATACTCCTGTTTTCCAGTTTTCTACAAATGTTACTTGAGATACACCTTTCAGAGTAGCTTTAATGAACTCGGCAGCAGTCCATTTAAAAGTAGGTTCATTAATTTGAGCGGGATTTCCACTACCTTTAATTAATTCTTCATCCGTTGGTGGGAGTGGCTCAGGCCAAATATCATGTCCAAATCTCTTTGTGGCATACATAAAAACCCAAGTAGTAAAGATAAAGGAAGAGGTAAACCCAGGTATTGCCCATGATGCTTGTAATCCATTAAGGATAAACATATCTCCCATAATATGAGCCATAGCCATCCATACTACAGCTGTTACAGCTGCTCCAAATATGGATATGAAAAATGTTGCTCTGTTAGATTTTACAAAGGGTCCTGACCAAAAGGCCATACCAGTTAGTATAGAGTTATAACCAAACAATCCAAATGCGACTAACCCGTAGGGAGCTCCCAAAAGAATTGCCACTCCTGCACCTATTAAACCCGATATCACCATCATTACACCAGCGCTTCTGGAAGCTAGAAAGACTCCTGCGAGTATCAAGATTCCAGTAATTGGGGAACTAAATAGTGGGACCTCAGAAATTCCATTAAATAAGATATAGAAAAAGTCCAAAATAGCATTGTTAGACACAAAATCTGCCACTACCATGATATTTGAAATTCATTGGGTATTCTTTATTGGTTTGTAAATCAAATTTCTTTATAAAGACAAAAATTTTTGAATATCCATCAATTCTTTTTTCACTTTAAGATTTAAACTACCAATCGAAAAGTAAGAATTTAGCCATATATGGAAAAATAATTATTTATATCAAACTCAATAAATTTATGAATTATCAAATTAATATACTCCAATATTTGAAGAAAAAAAATAAAGAAAATTCAAAATCATCGACTCTAAGAAGAATCAGTATGTCATTACCTAATACATTACTGGATCAATTTGATAAATCAATGAAAAATGCAGGATTTGCAGATAGATCCAAGGCCATCCAATCATCACTATATGAATTCATTTACAATAACGAATGGAAAGAAAATGAGAATGGTAATAGTTATGGAGCTGGTGTATTAGTAATTTTGTATGATAACCATCTTTTTGGAACCGATATTGGTTCTTTAGAAAATCAACATGAGTATACAGACATAATAGTTTCGACAACACATTTACACCTTGATCAACACAATTGTTTAGAAACGATAATGCTCAGAGGAAAAATTAAAAGGATAAAAAACTTCATTAAATTTATTTCTGAGAACAGAGGGATTAAAAGTCTTAAAATGCATTATGTAGGCATTCCAAAAAAATAAAGATATTTTACTTTGGATGATGGATTTTTGCTAAATTAATTATTGAATTATAAACCAAGGTAGTTTCAAAATGAAAAAGTATTACTAATTATAAACTATTTAATACTAAAATAAGAAGTTCTTTTCATGAAATTCTCATCAGATATGATTAAAACCACTTCTATTAGTGTAGTAACCATTATTTTTTTTATTTCTCCAACAACCTTGTATGCTCAAGAGAATTCTACTCAAGAGGTAAATAAACTAAATATAGTCACATCAGTCGCCCCAATAACTAATATAGTTCAAAATATTGGTGGTGAGAAAATTAATTTAATCGGACTGGTCCCAGAAGGAGTTAACTCGCATACATTTGACCTAGTTCCCTCAGACGCAATCAAAATCAATAATGCAGATCTCATTATTATTGATGGTCTTAATTTAGAGACGGAGGTTGAAAAAATTGCAAACAATGCAATAGCTAAAAATTCAAAAATACACTTACTTAAGCTTGGAGATAACACGGTAGATAAAGCAGACTGGATATTCGATTTTAGTTTTCCAAAAGAAAAAGGTGACCCAAATCCACATCTTTGGTTAAATGTAGATTATGCCATCAAATTTGCAAATTTAACACATGATAAATTAATTGAAATTGATCCTTCTAATTCAAAGTACTATACTGAAAATTCAAAAAAATATACAGAATTACTTAAACAATTAGATAATGGTATAAAAAAATCCATTATGACGATACCACCAGAAAATAGAAAATTACTTACTTATCATGACTCTTGGGCTTACTTTGCACCTAGATATGGTATGACAGTAATAGGAGCTATACAACCATCGGATTTTGGTGAGCCAAGTGCTAAAGATGTTGCAGATTTAATAGACCAGGTACGGGCAGAAAAAGTACCAGCAATATTCGCTTCGGAAGTATTCCCTACAAATATAATAGATCAAATAGCTAAAGAAGGGAATATAACTGTGGTAGAAACATTAAGCGATGACGATCTCCCTGGGAAACCTGGTGATAACAATCACTCTTATGTAGGAATGATGATAGAGAATATGAAAAATATGATATTACCTTTAGGTGGTAATATTGAAGAGTTAAAAAATATCAATCCCAAAAACATACTTATCACATAGACTATATTTTTAATATATTAGATAATATGAAATAAAGATTATTATCTTTATTATTATAACATAAGGAAAACCTAATGGAAAATATGGAATCTCCTGAGAACATTATACGTTTAAAGAACGTTTTATTTGGTTACCATTACCATTTACCTGTTATTGATGGTGTGACATTAAATATACCTAAAGGTGGTTTCATTGGCTTGTTAGGTCCTAGTGGTTCAGGCAAATCTACTCTTTTGAAATTGATTGTGGGTTTACACAAACCATGGGAGGGAGAAATATTATTTGCAAAACATAATAATGATAAAGATCAAAAGTTTTCAATAATTGGTTATTCCCCACAGGTAGAAGGAATAGATTGGGATTTTCCAGTTACCGTTAGGGAATTGATCTCAATGGGAGTATGGAATCAATCTGGTGTTTTCCCCTGGATAAATAAAACATCAAGAATTGAGATTGATAACTTAGCGGATGAGCTTGGTATAGGTGGCTATGTAGACCGCCAAATTAAAGAATTATCTGGAGGAGAACAAAAAAGAGTGTTTTTGGCAAGAGCCTTGATTCACAATCCTAAGATACTAATTTTGGATGAACCTACTGCAGGCCTTGACAATGCAAATAAGGATAATTTTTTAAAGATATTGACAGATCTGAATTCAAGAGGGATAACCATAATCCTTACTACACATGACATTGATGGTGTAGCGAAAAAATTGCCGTGGATTGTATGTTTAAACAAAACTATAATTTCTCAAGGAATACCAAATTCAACTTTGTCTGAAAATATTCTTTATAGAACTTATGATTTAAAATGAACAAAAGGATTTGTTATTAAATACGGATTTTCTATTTCAACCTTTCCACTATGAATTTTTTACCAGAGCTATAGTTGTTTCGATATTAATTGGTGGGACATGTGGTTTGCTAGGTGTGTATATAGTATTACGAGGGATGAGTTACATTGGACACGGCATGTCTCATGCAGTATTTGGAGGGGCAGTAATTAGTAACATAATAGGAATTAATTTTTACATAGGGGCAGCAATCTGGGGAATTTTATCAGGGTTACTTATAACTGAAATAAATAAAAGATATAAAATAAAAGCTGATGCTGCAATTGGAGTGGTGACTACTGCAGGATTTGCAATAGGAGTATTTTTAATGAACACAGGTCAAACACCATTGAAAAACTTTGAGGCTTTATTATTTGGAAATATCTTAGCTGTTACTGATTTAGATTTTATTTTTATCTTGATAGTATCCATCATTACAATAATATTTATTTTCTTTTTTCAGAAACGCCTATTATTTACAATATTTGATAGTGAAACAGCAAAAGTGTACGGAGTAAATATATACAGAATAGAGTTGTTATTTTCAATTATACTTGCTATTGTTGTAATAGCAGCAATGAACTCAATAGGAGTTACTCTCCTTGCGGTTGCTATTATAGCACCGGCTATATCTGCCAGGCTAATTACAAATAATTTTTTCAAAATAATCATTCTGTCATGTATTATTGGAATAATTGATGCTTTTCTGGGAATGTATTCCAGTTTTTATATTGATTCACCATCTGGTGCTACTATAGTACTATTTGGTGCTAGCTCCTTCATTATAGCTATAGTTTATTCACATTTAAAAAAATTACAACATATGCATTTTCATGGTGAGAAAAAACATTCCCATCTACATACTCATTCGGAAGAACATAGACATGAACATTAGAGTGTATCTTGGTTATCTTTTCATTTAGTAATTTTAGTCTACCATTTATTCTGGATACTGTATTTGTAGTCTGTCTAATACAGTTTATCTGTTGTTTTGTCTTTCTTGATACTTTTGATTTATATCAAGTGATTTAATTCATCTACACTTGTACGTAATACAAACCCCGATACAAGTTTATTTTATTGTACTCAATTGTGATATTTCATCAATTTCAAGGAAACAGCATTGATAAAAGCTTGATTTAAAGTCATACTTGTCAAATCTTAAATTTTCGTTGGGGTATTTTTGAGTAGTAGTTATTTTTCAATTTGTGTGATTTCAGGATGTAGAAACTCAATATTGTCTATATAATTTGTAATTTAAAACATATTATTTCACTGAAGTATTATCCTTCTTATCCTATTTACATCAAATAGGTGAATATACTGTACTTCACCTATCTATATTCTTAAGATGACGTTTTCTATTCACAAGTATGATTCTATCTTACAAGAAGTATTTTCAGAAGTAAGGATGAACTACCGACTCTTGTTTGATGCAAAAGATATTAATAACTTTCTAAGTCCAATCTGGAAAAAAATAATTGCAAATTATATAAAAAAAGATACGATATTTCAAATAAATGCTTTGTAAAACATCTATTACTCGAAAAAATAATAAACAATATAAAGATACTTTGTATTAAAAAAGTGTGGAATTTGTTGATACAAGTATAATAGAACAAATAGAGATGAAGATGATTCGTCCTTCATCATTTGCAGTAAGAGACAAATTTCAAAAATATTGCGAAGACGATGAATCTCTAATTATTAGTATTAGAGAGCATGGATTAATTCAACCTATTCTAATTAGACCACAATCTCACGGATTTGAAATAGTAGCAGGTCATAGAAGGTATCAAGCATGTAAATCATTAAGGTGGAGATTTATTCCATGTAAAATTCGCGAGATGACAAATAAACAAGCATTTGAAATTCAGCTCTCAGAAAATATCCAAAGGAAATCAATGGATCCTATCGAAGAGGCAGAAGCATTTAGAAGATATGTTATTGATTTTGGTTGGGGAGGTGTTAGCGATCTTGCAAAGAAAATTGGAAAAAGCGAGGAATATGTGTCTCATAGGATTCAGCTTCTAAAGCTTTCCGAAGAAATAAAGAATAAAATTGTTTCAAATAGGTTAAACGTTAGTAAAGCTATCGAGATATCAACTATTCCAATTGAAAAACAATCACAGATCGTAGGAGAAATAATAAAAAAGAATCTTTCAGTAAAAAGGATAAGAGAATTAAAAATGATTTTAAGAGACAATATCACCGAAGATTATAATAATATATGTTTATCTGATAGTAACAATTATTTCTCAAAGTCGTTAAAGATCACAAAAAAGGCATCCCTTTCTCTCAAAGTTACTTTGGCAAGAATAGATAACTTAATAGAAGAATCTCAAATATCAATCGATCCAGAACAGAGAACGGAAATTATCAATTTTTTGATGGAAATCAGAATAAGAATACATGAATTGATAGATGATACTATAAAATTCAAAAATTACAACAAAAAAATCTTTAGAGGTAAAAAAAATGCTAATAACTAAATTATTTGTTATCTTTTTGGACATAGAAGTATCATTTCATGAATAACGATATGCCGTTCCATTATTTTTTTATATTTTATAGTAATACACAAGTAAATATGTGATCCAAGTCTTTCTTCATATAATTGAAATTTGAAATATACAAAGTAAAAGTATTACCATTGGATAACCTTGTTAATGAACATTTGGTAAATAATTTAAGTTTTAAATGTTTAATTTCATGTCCATATTAAAGGTAATTTAGATATCTATTATTAAAAACAATAAGTTTGAAATCCGGATTATAAAAAATTAGTGAGTATTTTATAAGTTAATGTTAAATCATCTAAGGCTGAAAAATACAGAATAAAGAATTATTTTGCCGTTATACCTCCATCAATATTTATTTCTGCTCCGGTTATCCATTTTGATTTATCAGAACAAAGAAATAAAATAGCGTTAGATATGTCTGAAGGTTCACCAATTCGTCGAAGAGGAAATGACGATTCTAGAGTTTTCCTTGCGATTTCATCTTTCATAAAAGGGTCTAGAAAAGGAGTTCTAATAGTAGAGGGGACTATACAATTGCATCTTATTCCGTAAGGTCCATATTCTACAGCGACATGTTTTGTAAAAGATATTATACCACCTTTAGTAAGTCCGTAGATTGATAGTGGCACTCCAGGGATTGCTCTAGTTCCCAAAGTAGAAGCAATATTTATAATACTACCATCTCCATTTTCAACCATAAGTGGTAAGACTGCCTTTGTCATCTGAAGAGCACCTATAATATGAACTTTGATAAGATTCATCCATTCATCCTGGGTTGTTAGATGAAAAGATTTCGGATCATTTATTACTCCTGCATTATTTACTAAAATGTCAATTTTATTATAATTATTTGTTATTTGATCTATCATATTTAAAACGTCTCCTTCCCTAGCTATATCTCCTGGAAGAATCAAGATATCTTTTTTACTTCCTATTTCCTTCGAGAGACTAGTTAGTTTTTTAGCATCACGTCCATTTATAACAACTTTACAACCTTCAGAAATTAGAGATTTCGTAATATCTCTGCCTACTGTGCCTCCGGCTCCGGTTACGACAGCAACTTTATTTCTTAAATTCATATACATCTATGTTATAATAATAACATCATTTTAAATCGATCTCTTTATATTCAATTTTTTAAGTATATCCAAGCAAAAATAAGTGGGAAGAATATCGATGATGATATTTAAAAAATTATATATGCTTCGACACAGGTCAAGGCAATTGTTTTTTTTAGTGATTGTTTTTACAATTACTATCCCAACCTCTTGAACTTGTAATTTAATGATTTTAAATTAGCGTAAATTACTTTTGATAATTATATTATCGTAAGTTAAATTTGTAATTATATATTTTAAAGAATATCTGAATAAATCAACTTTAATTATAATATTTATTTAAAGTGTATCATCATATCAAATAGTCAAAATGAATTCTATAGAATTAATGAAAAAAGAGATTGAATATCAAATAGGTAAATTAAAATTTAGTGGTATTGAAAAAAATAAAAAACCTTCTGAATTCCTTTTTGTAGGTTCTGGTGATTCTTTTGTTTCTGGTCTAATAGCGAGTTATGAGTCTAAATTTAAATGTTTATGTATAGATCCAGATGAAATAATAATCAATCCAACTTTAAGTAAGAATAAAACAGTATGCTTTATTTCTATTTCTGGAAAAACAATGGCAAATATTTTGGCTGCAAAAAGAGTAAAAAAATATTGTAAGGAAACAATAGCGATTACCGCCAATCCTACTAGTGATCTTGCAAAAAATTGTATGAAAATAATTCTTTTAGATTACCAAAAACCTTCGTTACCTACATCAGGAACATTAGGTTTTATGTTAACTACAATGACAGCATTAGCGTTAGTAAAAAAATCAAATCGGGTGATTAATACTAAAAAAGTTTACGAGAAGGCCCAGGAATTGTCAAATGATATAATCGATAAAATTAAAAAATATTTGTCTTTTTCCATAGACCAATCCATTTTTTTTCTAGGTACCTCAACTTTATTTCCAATTTCATGTTATGGTTCATTGAAGATTAATGAAGTATTAGGATTAAAATCAGCTGCATTTTCAATTGAACACTTTTGCCATTCGCCATTATTTAGTTTAAGAGATAAAGACATATTATTGATATTTTCGTCCAAAAATCAATATATAAATAAGAAAGCCACTAGACTAAATTTCCTTTTAAATAAACAAAAGTTTTATTCATTCCTTATTGAAATCCCTTTTAATGCAAATATGGAAATTCTATTTTTCTCATCTTTATTTGTACAATTATTAGTATATGGGTTAGCAAAAGAAAAAAAGTTGAAAAATTGTTATTTCCTGGAAAATAAGGGCTTACTTGAAATTAGCTCCGACCTAATTTACTAGATGATTTTACATGGAGAAATGAAACGATTGTTACTTTAAAAGCAATTTTCAATATAAATGAAGAAATACTAATAAAGTTTAATATTATTAATAATTGGACATTCATAAATACTATAGCATTTTAGGAGTAAGTGAAGATGCAACTCTTTTCGAAATCAAAAAGTCATATAGGTTTCTAGTTAAAAAATATCATCCTGATAGAAATTCTGGAAAAGAAATTGATTCGGAGATGATAAAAAAGATTAATATTGCTTTTGAGATTCTTTCTGATAAAAATAAGAGGCATGACTATGATGATTTATGCTCAGAAATTCAAAAATTAGAGTTAAACCGTTATAGGGAAAAGAATATCACAATAAGTAAGAATAATGAGAGTATCGAAAATACTACTACAAAAAGAAGAGCAATCCCTATACAAAAATCTAGATTTAAAATTATTGTTGAACCGTCATTATGCATGGCCTTTGGAAGTTGTGAAATTTTAGCTCCAAATGTTTTTCACGTTGAAACGAATAAAATTATCAATCCCAAAGCAGTAGTAGTATCAGAGACTGGAGACAATTTTGAATCTATTTTAAATGCTGCACAAACCTGCCCAACTAAAGCCATAATCATAATTGACAGATATACAGGAAACCAAATTTTTCCCTAATTATAGAAAATTCTTATATAAGTTCTTATGTTAAAGTATAAAGTATTTTATGCGCTTAAAAAAGCAAAGTAAGAATGATGTCACAGTATTTGATTTTTTCTGATATAGATAATACACTTCTCCAATCATATATAATAAAAGAAGGAGAAATTTATCATATCGAAGAATATGGCGAAATCAAAGAAATTGTTCAAAAGTTACATCAGAACAATATTCCTTTGGTATTATGTTCGTCAAAAACTCGATTGGAACAGGAAAAAATAAGACAATATCTAGAGATCGATGATCCATTTATAGTTGAAAACGGTGGAGCAATTTTTATTCCTGAAAATTATTTTCCCATAGATCTTGAAGAATTAGGTTTATCAATCAGGAGTGTCAATGAAAATTTAGTTATAGAGTTAGGAAAATCATACAATAGAATAATCGAAAATCTTCAAGAAATAAGAGAAAATTTCCATATTGAATTCGTTTCTGTACATGATCTTTCATTACCAGATCTAGCTCGCCAGGTAGGGATATCAATAAATGATGCAAAACTAATGGCATCAAGAGAATATAGCGAAACAATACTTGAAATTAATATTAATAAACTAGATAAATTAAAAAAAATATTGAATGATCGAGGTCTCCGTATTTTACAGGGAACTAGATATAATACAGTTTCTTCGTTACATGATAAAGGCTCCGCAATTTCAATTCTAAAGAAATTATATTCAATGAAATTTGAAAACTCGAAGATTGAATCAATAGGAATAGGAGATGCATTTAATGATATTCCAATGTTTGAAAATGTTGACAAACCATATCTAGTCCGAAATATTCAAAATGGCTACGCCCCCATGCAAATAAATAATCTGATCAAAGCAAATGGAATTGGACAGACAGGATGGAAAGAAATAATATTAAATCATATACTCAAAAAGTAGAGAAAATGAAGGATGCAACTATTCATATCGTTCCCCACATGCACTATGATGCAGTGTGGATTCTTAACAAAGAAGATTACTACTTTGTAAATATTGAATACATTTTAAAACACGCTATAAATCTTATCAAAAAATTTGACTATAAATTCATGCTTGAACAAACTTTTTTGTTAGAAAAGATAGAAAAGGATTATCCTCATATTTTTGCAGAGATTAGTGGACTTGTCAAGGAGAATAAAATTGAGATAGCAGGAGGGCAGTATTTGTTGGCTGATAACATGGTTCCAAACGGAGAAGTCTTAATAAGAGAAATAACCGAAGGAAAAAAATTTGTAAAAGAAAAATTAAATAAAGATATAATAGTCTCTTACGGAGCCGATGAGTTTGGTTTTAATGCACAATGGCCTCAAATTCTGAAAAATTCTGGTTACAAATACTTCATCTTTAGAAGAGGAATAAATATTTCTACTCCTTCAGAATTTTTTTGGGAAGGACTTGATGGAACTCAAATTCTTACTCACTGGATGCCACTCGGATATCGTGCAGGACTTTTTTTAGATCAACTATCTCTATCCTTGAAACAATTAAAAAAATATGCTTCAACTAATCAAATTTTAATGTTATCTGGAAGTGGTTCTACACCGCCTCAACCCGAATTAGTTGATGTCATAAAAGAATGGAATAAAAAAGTTGATGGAAAAAATGGAACAAAATCTAAAAGTGGATATAATATGATCATGTCCTCTCCTCTTCAATATTTTAATTATTTAGATAAACAAAACATCAAATTTAAAGTAAGAAAAGGAGAAATGTATTCTGGAAAATTCTCTGCTGTATATCCAGATAGTACCTCCACACGTATGTGGCTAAAACAAGGAATGAAAGAATTTGAAAATAGCATCTTACTTCTTGAAAGATTAGACGCTTTAGCGTGGTTAATTAATATACATGACGAAAATATTTCAGATCAGCTTCAAAAGTATTGGAAGAAAATATTATTTGTTGCAATGCATGATGTTTTACCAGGTACAGGAGTTGATGAAATATATAACGAAGTAAGGGAAATATTTGAAAATGAGAGAAAAAGTATAGAAAGATCAATTTTTGAATATTTGAGAAAAATTTCATTAATGACTAAATATGATAATGACATTTTTATTTTTAACCCACTCTCGTGGGTGGTTACAAATTGGACAGAAATCATTTTAGAATTTAATGAAGGTGAAATCAATGGTATAAGTTGCCTAAAGAGTGGAGATCAAATTATAGAGATAGAAATTCTGGATTATTCTTTATATCCAGATGATTCTATTAAAAAAATAAGCTTAGGGTGTATAATTTCTGTGCCTCCCTTGGGATATACAACTTTAAAGATAGTAAAGTCGGATACAATAGATGGCGAAACTATAATTGGTCACGATACAAGTTTTAAAAATAAAGAATACGAAATAGAAATAAATAGAGAAAATGCAATTATTTCAGTTTTTAGATCCATAAAGAATAACAAAAGATTGCACTATTGTACAGGAAATGAAATCATACTAGACGAAGAGATAGGAGATGTTTATTATCATAGAGAAAATCTAAAATTATTTAAATCCGAAACTGGTGATGGAATTAAATATGGAATATTTAAACCAGAAAAATATGAAGTAATCCATAGAAAACTGAAATCTCATATTAAATTTAAGAGCAAATATTTTGCTCTAAGATGGCCGTACAGGTTCACTGAAAAGTTGAAACCAATGATGTATAGACACGATTTCATAGATATAGAAAAAGAAATAATAATTTATAAAAATTTAAATAGGATAGATTTTGTAACTCATGTTTTTAATAAACATCCTCACTCACGTCTCAGAGTGAGGTTTGATACTAAAGGCACAGTCAAAAGTTATTTGTGTGGAACACAATTTGGAGTTATTGAAAGAAAGACCGATCTTTACTATCAAAAAGATAGTGGGAAGTGGTTTGAGAAACCTTCAGGAGTATTTCCATCTCTTGAATGGATTGACTGTCTTATAAAAAAGGAAGCTAATAAAACTGTTGGAATTAGTCTCTTACATCAGGGTTTGCCATCTCACGAAATCAGAGATGGATCAATATATATTACGTTACTACGTAGTATAGTATTATTATCATCTGACGGTATAATGGGACCATGTATACCTACTCCTGATGCAGCAGAAGTGAAACCATACACTTTTAAATATTCGATCTTACCGCATGAAAATGACTGGAGCGATGATCTAATATATCAACATGGATCAGAAATAAATATGCACTTAATCCCAATACAGATAAAGAAAAACAATGGTAGAAAAAATAATATTCCTGAGAATATTGGAAATAAAGCCAAGATATTAGATGATTCTAAATCCTTTCTGGAAATCTCAGAAAGTAATGTGATATTGAGTACGATGAAGTTAAGTGATGATAAAAAAGATATTATTTTAAGAGTCTACGAAACAGAAGGAAAAAAAACACTTACTAAAATTAAGATAGCAGGAACAATCATAAATGCCAAATTAATAGATTTCTTAGAGACTGATATTCAAGAAGTCAAAGATATAGAAAAAGACACAATTATTATTGATATAGATCCTTTTAAAATAATAACCTTGAAAATCCGTTTAAATTGACAAGAAATACAAAATAGTTTAGAAAACTACTTTATAGTTAGAAGGGAAAGAATTACATTTTTCAATATAATGACTCATATATTATTAAAAATAATGTAGTATGATGACTCACTTTAGTCAATATATATTTAAATATGTTACAATATTAGACAAGGGTTAATCTGGTATCATAGCTATTTACATCAAATAATAATCTTATTACTGACTTAAGGGAATGATCCTTCAGCTATTATTCTAGTAGTTTTACTATCAGGTTTCAATATTAAAAATTTTTGTTTTTCATGATAGGCAATAGGTTTTTCTAAAGTTAACAATATTTTAGTATTATTAATTAATATTTTTAAAGGTTTTATTTGTAGCCCAACTGAAATTAAATATGTTTGTGTATCTGTGATCTCACCGTTATAATATTTATTTTTTGAAAAATTTGTCACTAATATTTCTATATCTACGGTCTTCATGCTATCTCCAGAACAGATAATATCTCCTCTTTCTATTTCTTTGTGTGAAATTCCTTTGACCGCTAATCCTACCCTTGATGGACTTGATGATTCATTTACTGGGTCGTCATGCATTTGAATAGATTTAATTACAACTTCTTTATTTGAAGGTAAAATCTTTAATTTATCATATACTTTAATCTTCCCTTGTTTAATTCCTCCCAGTAAAACTGTTCCAACACCTTTAACGTCAAAGCTATGATCAATTGGCATTAAAAGATCTCCCTTCTTCGGGTTAGAGTGAAGATTATTTATCTCATTTTTTAAAAGTTCAAGATTTTCTATTTTTTTATAATTTTCAATTACAGTACCTTTAATCATTTGATTAAGTCTTTGCTCATCGATATCATAAGAATGAAGCAAAAATCCATTTTTAATATCTAGACTACTTATAGCTATTATTTGTTCAGCAAGATATTTGTCCAATTGTGTTATATTTAACACTACGAAATCTGCCATATTCAAGACTTGAGGTAAAGTCTGAATTTTATCTGGAAAAGAAATTGGAGCAATAAATGTAAATATCCGATCATTTAATTTTCTGTCATACAGCACTATATCAGAAAGAGTACCCCGTTTTCCAAACTCGTTAAGGAATTCATTATTGCCAAGAACAGTTATATTCAAACTTTCCAATAACAAAAACTAATAAACAATAAATAAAATTGTTTATAAATTTCCAAAGTAAATATCAATCATTAGTGAAAGAGAATAAAAAAATACGTCATTCATTGTTTTTACCATTAGTAGTTTTAGGTATAATAATATCTACTTTTGGAATTTTCCTTTTCTTTTTAGGTCAAAATATTGAATATGGAGAAGGATTTGAGATAGTAGGATTTAGATTCGTCATTGCAGGAATTGCAACAATGGCCTTAGGATTTTTTGCTCAATATTATAGCAAAATCAAAAATTCTTTACTTGTTTTTATATATTTTCTAAAGAATTTAAATAAAAACAATAATTCATATAGATAAAATTTATTTTATTTTAAATTAATATTCAGCTTAATAGAAGGGTAAGCTTTTATATATTATTTCTGTAAAAAAATCATGGCAGCAATAAATAATGATAAAAAAATCTATGTAATTGTTCATGGAAATAGACAAAATTATGACAAAGTCAAAAGTATATTACTAGAAAAAAAATTAAACGAAGAGAAAATAACTATGGCATCTTTAGAAAAAGCTGGAGAAATTGGAGAGTATGTAGCTATGACATGGCCTCCAATGGCAGCAAGAGAAGTAATAGTAAGTGAGATTGTGGGGACAAATGCGGAAGGCAAAGGAATGGGAGCTTGGAGCACAATTGAACAGAAAGAATTATTTAGACTTCCTTTATGACGATACATGAGTGCTTAAATATAAACATATTAAATTACAGTTCATTCCATAATACTTTATTTTGGCCTTTTTTTAGATTTAATAAGGGTGAAAAATTATATCAATTGAACAAAAACAAACAGTTCTGAATCTTTACAAATCAGGGATTTCCCTGGAAGTAATTGCATTTCAAACTGATCTAGATGTCCAAGAGGTTCAAAATATAATAAACCAAGATGATCAAAGACATTTAGATGGAAAAAGTTCCAATTCGACTTCATCTTTAGCAGAATTTTATCTGGATGCTATAGTTGATATTAATGAATTTATTAAGAATGCTCAAGCAAGGACATGGTCAGCCTTACAAGCAAAGGAATTTCACATTTCAACAGAGGATTCTAGACAAATTTTGGAAAATTTGCTTGAATCTAAAGCAAGACTAGTTATTATACATGTGGATTTAGTAGGATTTACAAAGCTTGCTATGAACCTTTCGGCTAACCGATTGGCAGACATCATACGGGCATTCACTCAAGAGATGTCTATTTTAATAGCTTCCTATGGAGGTCACATAATAAAATTTATTGGAGATGCAGTTTTGGGATTTTTTTTAGTGAATTCATCAGATAAAAAAAACGATGAAATTCCTTGCATCAATGCAGTTAATTGTGCCCTCTCAATGACCACTGTAATTAGGCATGGAATTAATCCTATTTTAAGTCAATACGATTATCCTGAGATCCATGCTAGAATAGGAGTTGATGTAGGAGAAAATGCCGTTGTTCAATACGGGTGGGAAACTAGTGTAATAAAACATGGTACAGAAAATATAATAACAAAAAAACCTATTATCGATATTTTAGGATATACAATAAGTATAGCAGTTAAAATGACATCCCTTGCGGATTCTGATCAGACTGTTATAGGACAACTAGTATATGATTCTATTGACAAGAATTTAAAAGAAAGATTCAAAGAATTGCCTATCAATACGGAAGTATGGAATTATATATCAAGTACTACAGGTGGAATATATAGATTATATGGAGATATAAGAGACTCCAAGTACTATTAATTTTTGACAATATTTTATTTCTAAAGCTGTTTTAAATTTAATTTGTACCTTATATATTAGACAAATTGTAATATCAACCATGACTGTTAACGAGGGAAAAATAATTATCCATAAATTTGAAAGCTCAGTATTAAAACATAATCCTTTGAAAGATCCATACAATAGGGATATCATAGTATATCTCCCATCTAACTATTCACAAAGTCAATCCAAAGGGTTTCCAGCAGCTATTGGACTTGCGGGATTTGGTGGTAATGGTAGAACCTTATTCAATTTAGATCCTCTAAGTGAAAACGTTGAACAAAGAATGAATAGATTAATTTATGAACAAAAATGTGGTTCCATGATTTTAGTTATACCAGATTGTTTTACAAAATTTGGAGGAAATCAATATATAAATTCTACAGCTACAGGAAGATATGAAGACTATATAGTCAATGAGATAATTCCATTCATACAAAATAATTATAATATTTCATCATTTGGAGTATGGGGTAAATCTTCAGGTGGGTACGGTTCACTTGTATTAGGAATGCATCACCCCGAGTTATTCAAAGCAATTGCTTGCCATTCTGGAGATGCCGCATTTGAATATTGTTATTTACCAGATTTTCCAAGCTCATACTCTAGTTTCAAGCAAGCCGAAGGAATCAGAAGCTGGTTTGATCAATTCTGGACTAAACCGAATAAAAAACAAAAAAACGATTTTGTAGCCTTAAACATTTTATGTATGGCAGCACATTACTCTCCCGACCCATCCTCACAATTAGGTGTTAGAATTCCTTTTGATCTCGAAACGGGGGAATTAAATGACGACATATGGAAAATGTGGAAGAAATGGGACCCCATTAAGATGGTAACCCAGTATCAAAACAACCTCAAGAAATTAAAACTCTTGTATATCGATTGTGGAATCCAAGACGAATTCAACCTCCACATTGGTGCCAGAATACTTCACCAAAAACTAGAAAATATGAATATTAAGCATCATTATGAAGAATTTGAAGGTGGTCACTCTAATACTAGTTTCCGATATGACACTTCATTTCCAATGATTTATTCTTCACTTTGTTAGAAATATCTTGATATTATCTAGGTGAGATTTTTAGTATAGATAAATCTGAATAATATTCTTTAAAAATTCAACACTACTTAAATGGAAATAAAGCGACGTAAGAACAATATGTACTTAAATTATATAAACTTATAATATAATGTATTTGAATTCGCTTAATATACAATGTTTTCATTTGATTGTATACAAAGAAATGAATAGAACAAATTCAGTAATTATTTTAGCATCGTTAGCTTTGGGAGCATT
>DASQLB010000245.1:0-6004 GCA_035630235.1 Nitrososphaeraceae archaeon
CAAACACATCTAGTAGAAAGTGTTAAACCAGATAACCCTATACCAAAATACAAAACTAATATTTATCCGTATACAAATTTGAAACAATCTCCTATACTGAAACAACTTGATATAAGAGCAAATTACTAAACTTTCTAAAATGGTAATATTTGTCCATAATGAGTAATATAAAAATGATCCAGTATAGAAAATAAAAATTTTATTATTTTAACTTTAATAATAATTACTGATAGTTTATTTATGGATTTTTTTTAGTATAGATTCAAATATGATGTATTCCAATGACCTGATATATGTATAATAATCATTACTATGTAACGATCAGTGTTATAGCAATTATTGTTATAACTTGTACCGGTTTAATCTATATAGATAATATTGATAACATTAATGCTCAGTCTACAAAAAAATTAAAAAAAGAGCCTTCTATACCTATACTAAGAGATGCTAATTTGAAAACAGAAATAATTATCGATGATTTGAAATTTCCTTCTGGAATGGAGTTTATAGGAAATGATGATCTCTTAGTTATAGAAAAAAATACTGGAAAGGTGAAACGAGTAACTAATGGACAAGTCGTTAGCGATCTCTTGGACTTTAATGTAGCAACAGAGAGTGAAAGAGGTTTATTGGGTATAGCTGTATTAGATATATCTAAAACTAAACATGCTGGTAATTACGGTCCTAATGATAAATTTGTTTTTCTTTTTGTAACTGAAACCGAAAACGAAGATAATGGGAAAATTTTAGGTAATCGTGTATACAGATTTGATTTTGTGAATGACACTCTAGTAAATCCTGTCTTGCTCCTTGATTTACCTTATTTACCAGGTCCATCACATAATGGAGGAGTTATGAAAATTGGTCCAGATAATAATTTGTATATTATTATGGGTGACTTAAATAGATTAAAAGATCCAACTGGTGACACAATTGCTTCAAATCTAGAGGGAACATCTCTACCTGATGGTAGAGGCGGAGTTCTACGCATAACACCTGATGGGGAAACTGTCAATGATGGATTTACTTTAGGTAAGGGAGGACTTTTAGACAAATATTATGGTTATGGAGTAAGAAATAGTTTTGGTATTGGATTTGATAATGTTACAGGATTTTTATGGGATACTGAAAATGGATCTCATTATGGAGATGAAATTAATATTATTAAGCCTGGGTTTAATAGTGGATGGAGACAGGTTTTAGGATTATCATCTATGTATGAGGAATTTTCTGATAAGGAGTTTGACAAAAGCAAATTAATCACTTTCAATGGCAATGGCAAATATTATGATCCTATATTAACATGGAATAACACGATAGCACCAACAACTATTGCATTTATTCATTCCTCCACCTTAGGACAAGAATATAAGGATGATGTGCTGGTAGGGGGTGTAAAAAATGGAACCATTTTGCATTTTGACCTAAATCAAACGAGAACAGGATTGCAGTTGGAAGGCCCTTTGTCTGATGGATTGGTAAATAAACCTGATGAATTAAATACTGCAATTTTTGGAACAGGTTTTGACATAATTACAGATATCAAGATAGATCCTGTAGATGGAGAGGTTTATGTCTTGGCAGCAAATACGAAGAATGGCAAAATTTATAAAATTTTTAAAGATGAAGAAGCTTTAGATTCTAACTAATCAGTCTACTATTACTTTAACCAAAACTTTTTAATTTATCAATTATAACTTTAAGATGTCTACTTACGAATTATACAATAAACTGGAAAATAAATCAATGTCGAATATAATTGTTTTAATAATATTATTATTACTTAATTTAACCTATAGAATTTTTTCGAGGTATCGCTGCTCCAACTGTAACTAATTATAGCTATTGTTTATTTTTTTCAATATGGATACATAATTTAATGCAGATCCAAGTCGATTAAGAAGTATTTTAGATTATTGAAGATAGACTAGCATTTATTAATAAAGTGTAAATGTTCTACTTATTGGTTATCAGCTGAAATGAGAAATAGTAACAAAGGTATATTCCCTTAACTCTTACCATATTTTGAAAAGATAAAAGAATACTTATACATGTAACATGCAGGACTTGAAATTAGAGTTTTGATAAATGTGTCGTATTCTTTATAAAACTTATTATGCTGATGGTAGGTTTGGAATTTTTGCATAGGAAAATCTTTTGTAGGTCTTATACTTTATTATGCAGAGATATAGGCAATCGAATTTTCAAATGGTTATATAATACCTTCTATCTGTTATCATAATGTTCTTCATTATGTAGCCCATTAGATCGTATGAATCTTAATAATTCTGTAGAATCATCAATATTATAATATTTTTTCATTTTTTCCAAGGTGTCATCATCATAAATCCTTGGTTTTTGGACCCTTTTTTCTTTCTCACTTTCTCTCATACTATTTTTTTACACTTATAATACTTAAGTTTTTATTGATTCTCTATTACAATGGAGTGCTCTTACAAATTTTTTGAAAAAAGAGTATTATTACAAAATGATTATTACCTGAATAAAATACTACTTTTGATTAGACAATGTAGTCTGACAATCGTTCAATATTTGTAATATTAATTGTGAAAAATTTTTGTTAGAAAATATATTTTGCTTAGTCAACATGATGTATTTTTCATGATTTAAATTTTCGGTTGTCGTTATTTATTTCTCTGGTTTTTCTCTTTTTTCTTATGAATAAGAAAATACCAATAGATATTAAAATTAAAATAGATAATATTGTTATAGTAATTAAAACTGGAGTAGTCGTTAATTCAAATTCCAGTCTATAAGTTAATTGATCATTTTTCAAATTAAATTCTATAGTATTGTTATTATTGCCAATAGTTATTAGATCTTTTATCTCTTTATTTACCTTCACCAATACCTGACTTCCTGGGTTAAATCCTCCTACTGTAAATTTTGTCACAATTCCTACTTCAGGATACACTAAATCGATCCTTTTGTACTCATTATTTTTTTCTAAATCATAGTTAACTTTTGTGATATTTAGGTAGGTTGATTCCGGGTTCACAGATATATCGGTAGTTTTTAATTTGGTAAAATTATTAATAGGATTAAGTATTACTGTATTATTTTGTTTATAGACTGTATTAGTAATATTATTTCCATCAATAATTCTATTCATTGTATCAGTTATTACCATGTTGCTTTTTTTATCATTCAGCAAGATTCCAGTATAATTAAAGAAAGAATTTATTATCATGTTATCTTTGGACTGTCTTAAAAAGAAATCATCATTTTGATTATTTTCTATTATATTATTTTTTAATATGTTTTTAGATGTTTTATCAAATTTTAAGCCATAGTTAGCTCCTTCGACAATATTGTTATTTATCAGTTTATTGTTATTAGTTCCATAATCTGCAATATTTATTCCACTATTCATAGACTTTTCTATATTATTGCCTTGAATTATATTATTAGTAGAATTATTATATATGTTAACCCCATAGTTATTGCTACTTGTTATATTATTTGAATTAATTAGATTGTTCTTTGTATTCTTAAGAAAAATGCCATTACCATTTCCTAAGAAGTTATTCGTTATTATATCATTTTCTGGCGATTCCGAAACCATCATTCCCATTGTGTTGGATCTTATATTATTTGATTCAACATAATTAATACTCGAATTTCTTTCTAATAGGATTCCGATTCCAATATTATTTTCTAAAATGTTATTCTTTATTTTTATATTATTACAGTCTTTTTTACAAACTATTGCATGAAAATTACTTTCGAAAATTCGATTTTCTAGTATATCGATATTGTTTGTATTTGAGTCCAAATTGATACCATCAAATTGGCTTTTCGAAATATTGTTATTCTTAATAGTGATATTGGAAACTTTATTTGCAAAATGTAATCCAAAATAATTATTAATTATTGTGTTGTTTTGAATTAAACTACCGTCACCAGAGAAAAATGCTAGTCCTGTTGTGCCTAAATGACTTTTATAACCAAGATTTTCAAAAAACGAATTTGTAATATTAGTTTTGCCTGCGGAGTTCCAAAATGTCCATATATAAGCACGAGGAATTTCAGGAGATAGTTCGGGAACCTCATTACTTGTTGAATTCCATGATGTTATATTTGTATTATCTATAATTAAATTGCCCCTTGAAATTATAGAATAAGGCAAATTATTGGGCAAGTCAGAATCTATTTTAAGTAGGCGAGTATTTAGACCACTAATATTCAATGTTCCTTTTTCAAGTATCAAAATATTGGACTTCAAGATCCATTCTTTCTCTTCTTTCATTTCTAGAATATCCGAATTATTATCAATAAAATCATAAATAGTTGGAATATCTACCGTCCCATTACATACTATGATAGTTTTTGTAATGTTTTCATATCTCAAACAAATATCTTCATTATTTATACGATTATTACTTTTCATGATCTTATTATTTTCAGATTCCGAATTATTAGTTAACTGATTGTGAATATCACTCGCAAATGAAATATCTATCATATTAGCTAGAATCAAAAATAATAAAGAAGGAAATACAACGATGCTCAAAATTCTAATAATTCTAATGCTAAACACTTGCGTTACTAAATTAAATTAATATGCTATATAAATGACGACAAAATTATTAATGCAGTTATTACTTATTTTTTTTAAATAAAATACTTCTACTCAGACCTGGAGAGGCACACATTTATATAAAAATAATCAAGTTATATTGGTTTATGAAATCACAGCTTGTAACTAAAAATACTATTGTTAAAATTCTTGTCATATTCTTCTTCACTTTGCTGGTCTGCAATATTGTTTTTTATCCTTTACCTTTAGACCATATATATGGTGGGGCGAATAATGTAAACACGGATAACGGTCCACCGTATAACGGTGTTAATATGCATGGATTTTATACTAGAACATCCCAAGCTAGAGATACAAATTATGATCTTCCAAATAATTATTTTGAAGAGAGTTTTAAGATCCTTTCGTCTAATGGTTTAAATCACGTTAGATTCTTGATTTTCTGGGAATCATTTGTTAAGAATCCTACAGAGTTCATTGATGAATTAAAGAAAGTCGCAAATGCTGCTGATAAATATAATATTAAAGTTCTATACGATAACCACCAATTTCATACATCATCTTATCTAAATCCTCAACGGGGTACTGGTTTTCCCTTTTCATTATTTGAAGCAGATTTTGCCTTCTTCTATGGAAGTGGTGGTGGTACAAAATATCCTACCGCTAAAGTATGGTGGACAAATTGGTGGGATAGAAATGTTCGTGACAAAGATGCAAATGATGGTTGGACCTTACAAACAGATTTCTTCAAAAAAGTTCTAGAAACTGTTGATAACCATACAAGTACTGTAGGCTATGAAATTTTAAGTGAACCACAAGTTCATGATAAAAATCAATGGGAAAAAATTGGAAAATATAATACATTTATGGCGGATTTTCTGAGAAAATATACAGATAAAACTATTGCGTATAGTATGAATATTCCAGTATCTTTACAAAGCCCTATTGAATTAAATCCAATTAATCTAGCAAAAATGGCACCAAAGAATGTGACTAACTTGGTATTTAAAATAAGCGTCTATGGGGTTCCACAAGAAAATGAGTATCAAGAATCGAGATTGAGTAATTTTGTTCAAGCAGCTGAAATGGCAAATGTTCCACTATACGTTGGAGAATGGAATAATGTTCAGAGAGATAAGATTATTGATGAAGAAGGAGAAATTGTCACATTTATTAATGAAACATTTAGTAGTATTAATCAGAGTGAAGCTAACCGATTAGTCGAAGTGTTTAAGAATCTTGATGTATGGGGATCTGCATTTTGGCAATGGCGAGTAGATTCTCACCAAGTACAAAACTTTAATTTGATTAATATAACAAATGGAAAGATAGAAACTACACCTTATTTTGATATAGTAAAAACTGCCTATCAGGCAATTTATGGCAATAACAGCCAAAATGTTTCTCTTAATACTAATAATAATTCTCTAGCCTAGTAGGAAG